>CAZSVI010000060.1:0-22246 GCA_964610205.1 uncultured Oscillospiraceae bacterium | reverse complement strand
CCCCTGTTCATTACAACAACCGTGTCCGACATTGTCAGCGCCTCTTCCTGGTCGTGTGTTACATATATAAAAGTAATTCCAACACTTTTTTGCATATTCATAAGTTCAATCTGCATTTCCTTCCGAAGTTTCAAATCCAAAGCGCCGAGAGGTTCATCCAACAGCAATACCCTGGGTTCATTCACCAATGCACGGGCTATCGCAACACGCTGTTGCTGACCTCCGCTAAGTGAATCCACATGTCTCGACTCAAAGCCTTCCATATCAACAAGCTTCAGCATCCTTTTAATTCTTTGATCCATCGCATCCGCTCTAACCTTTTTTATCCTTAACCCAAAAGCAATATTTTCATATACATTCATATGTGTAAAGAGGGCATATCTCTGAAATACGGTATTTATATTCCTTTTATAAGGCGGAAGACTGTTGATTTTCTTTCCTTCAAACAGAATCTCTCCTGAATCGGGATCTTCAAAGCCTCCGATCATACGAAGGGTTGTTGTTTTGCCGCATCCGCTGGGGCCTAAAAGTGTAATAAATTCATTTTCGCGTATAAACAGGCTGATATTATCAATGGCTATTATCCCATTATAACTCTTTGTCAGGTTTTTAAGGTCTATAATTCTTCTGCTCAATTAAATCCCCCCATTAAGTACATCAAAAAGTAGGCGGCGTTGAAATCCAAAGAACCTGTGCTGCCTTTTTTTCGTTATTTTTTATACTATGAATGTGGTTCGTCTTAAAGTGAAAGCACTCTCCTTTTTTCACCCGGTACTGCTCTTTTCCAAGACATAAGACTATACTACCGGATAATACATATCCGAATTCCTCTCCCTGATGAGGATTATCTCCATACGTTTCTCCAGTTTCATATAAATCCAGAATAATCGGTTCCATGTCCATTTTCTGAGCATTGGGTACAATCCACTGAATTCGGTATCCCTTTTCATTGTCTTCCTTCACAAAAACATCCTTTGCCCTGAAAACAACCTGATCGGTTTTTTGTTCATTAAAAAATTCGGAGATGCTGCTTCCCAAACAGCCTAATATGTCTTCCAGTGTAGCTATGGAGGGGGAAGTTAAATCCCTTTCCAACTGAGATATGTAACCCTTTGTCAATTCACACCTATCGGCCAATTCTTCCTGTGTCAGCCCATACTCCAGTCTCATTCGCTTAATCTTGCTACCTATTTGCATAAGACACACCCCGTTTTAACCCTGAATACTCCACTTTTTAACAAATAAAAAGTTTAGTACTACTAAACATGTATATTCTCATCAAACAAATAGTTTAATATTACTAAACTTGCGGTGAATTTTATTATTGCATTTTTTTATAATGCTGTCAATAGAATTTCTATTTTAGATTTTGGATTTTCTATACAAGACTCAATTCTAGGGTCTTCCTATTTGTGAAAACGGATATACCCTGAACATTGCTTTACCTTCCACACTATCCATACTCACAGGACCAAAGCTTCTGCTATCCATGCTGTTTTCACGATTATCACCCATAACAAAAACATATCCGTCGGGAATAACTATCGGGAATTTTAAATCCATTCCCGGAGTCATACCCTTTACATAGGGCTCTTCCAGAAGACTGTCATTTATATAAACCTGTCCGTCATGAATATCTACTTTATCTCCGGGCATGGCGATTACTCTTTTTATCAGACGGTTTGTTCTGAACTTACTCTTAAACCTTAATCGTACATCTTGCATAAATATCCGGTATCTTTTTATAAAGCTGCTGGAATCTTCATTTTTAACAAAAACAATAATATCTCCCTTTTCCGGTTTTGAAAAACAGTAGCCTATCTTGTTCATAATTAACATATGTCCTTCAAATAACGTATTCTGCATAGAAGACTGGTGAACCGTTGTTAATGCGAACAGCTGACTTTGTAACAGGGATGCAATCAGTATTGCACTTGCGAAATATACTATCCATTCTATAATTTCTTTAAAAATGTTGAGCTTTTGTTCTTCAGGCATATTTATCCTCCGTTCACCGGTTGTAAGCTATTCCCATTATAAAACAATCCATAAGGAAAGTCGAGTATTGTTTTTTGTATACGATTTCATACGGGCTCATAATCTATAACCCTGTAAATTCCTCCAATATCCTTGTCAGTGCCTCATTCCTTGTATCAATTGTATTTGGATGGATTAACCGGCCTTTTTTTATTATATGCTTAATTGTCGAGTCTGTACAAATCAGAATACAACGGTTTATATCCTTATAGGCCATAATCCTTGCTTCATCAACTCCGCTGAATGACCTTCCGCATTCTATATAATCGGAAACAAAAATTATCTTCTCAAGCGGAGTCATTCCGGCCCTCCCTGTTGTATGCCAGTAAATTGCATCCAGAACAGCTTTATCTGTTACTCCATATATATCTGATGCTATAAATGGTCCTAATATACTATGGAATAATGAAGGGGATTTTTTTTGAATGTTATCCATAACAACACCCTTTTTATTCAACATATCTATAGCTTCCCGGTCTTTTATATACTTTGCGCAATCATGCAATAATCCGGCGATTGCCGCCTTTGTCCTGTCAACTCCATAGTGAAGAGCAAGCCTGTCCGCTTCCTCCATAACTCTTAATGAATGCCGGCAGCGGCCTTGATTTAATGTTTTTCTAAGCTTGTCTTTCATATAATCCAATGTCATTTTTTGTATCCTTATGAATGAGCGAATAATAAAACCCGTTTTTTTATTATTTGGTCATTCCTTAATATAATCTGTGAAGTTGTATATAATTATAAACCATTTCGGGTACCATATACCGGATTGATTTTCCTTCTTTTATCCTGTTTCGTACCCCTGTTGACGATATTTCTATTAATGGTGCGCCTGAACAGAATATTTTCGCATTATATTGTTCCTGATACCATTGTATCATATTCTGAAATTCAATATCGGATGCTTCAGCTCTTCCTGCAGCAATAACATCTGCAAATTTAAATATCTCATTGACATTGTGCCATGTTGAAAGATTAATAATAGAATCTGCTCCGCATATGAAAAAGAACTTTTTGTCAGGATTTTCTTCTCTCATTTCAACTAATGTGTCCGCTGTATAACTTAAGCCTTCACGGTTTAACTCGGTGTCTGATACCTCAAAAAATGGATTATTTGATATTGCTATCTGAACCATATTATAGCGATGCTGAGCTGTGGCCAGATCACTATCGACTTTATGCGGCGGTTTTTTTGCAGGAATAAATACAATTTTATCAAGCTTGAACTCTTCCCTGATATACTCTGCAAGTAATAAATGCCCTGAATGTACAGGATTAAAAGATCCTCCAAAAACACCAATCAATTGGGTTCACATCCTTCAAATTTCTTCTGACCATACGTGACCACATACTCTATAGCCTTATCCATCAGTTCATTTATCGTATAATTATCAGTTCCCGGAACTATTATATAACACTTTCCGATTGGTATTAAAATTTTAATCGCCGAAGACGACGATACCGCTTCTGCTATTCGGGGAGTAATCTCACCCATCATTCCATTGGCCGCTATGATTCCTATTCCGCCTAGAATAAAATCAACTCTTTGGATATTAAAAATAATAGCGTTCTCTCCGGTAGCGGCATGATCTGCCCCGGCTTTTTTCATAGATGTGGTGGCTACAACATTAGTACCAAGCGCGAAAATTTCAGCCGACGGCAGTTTTTGCCTCATCTTTTCCACCAAAACCTTACCCAGACCCCCTCCCTGGGCATCTACAACAGCTATTTTCAAATACGTCGCATCCTTTCATTTTCTTATTCTTTATCTTTTTCGGCACGATACGGTAATATCTTCATAAGCAGCGTTATCATTGCATAAAACAGTATCAATACAAGAAAAACTCCCGTTAGACCATATTCCATAAGACGGATTCCTAAAGCAATATCATTCATTTTTAATCACTCCTTACAAGGTTAACAGCCATGGTACCAGCGCCAGTACCATACCGCCGGCTATAATTGAGCCCAACTGCCCGGCCACATTCGCCCCGACAGCCTGCATAAGAATAAAATTCTCGGGGTCTTCCTTTTTTGCCATTTTCTGAACTACCCTTGCAGACATGGGGAAAGCAGAGATACCGGCAGCTCCAATCATAGGATTTACTTTTACCTTTGAAAACAAGTTCATCAGCTTTGCAAGAAATACCCCCCCTGCCGTATCAAAGATAAATGCCAGAAGGCCCATTAACAGGATTATAATAGTTGCCGGACTTAAAAAGCTTTCGTAATGCATCGTGGACCCTATCGTAATTCCCAAAAGCAGGGTTACTAGATTGGCCAGTTCGTTTTGAGCAGTCTTTGATAATCTTTCCAACACTCCGGATTCTCTGATAAGGTTACCGAACATAAGAAGACCCACCAGAGCGACACTGATTGGTGCAACAATGCCGGATATAATGGTGATTACTATTGGAAACAGTATTAAAACAGCCTTTGATACCTTCACATCCTTGTACTCCATGCGGATCATACGCTCTTTTTTTGTCGTAAGAGCCCTAATAACCGGAGGTTGTATAATAGGAACCAGAGACATATATGAATATGCGGCTACTGATATGGGCCCGATTAAATGCTTTGCGAATTTGGAAGCGACAAAAATTGATGTCGGGCCGTCCGCGGCACCGATAATACCTATGGAAGCAGCCGTTTTCAAATCAAAACCCAATTCAGGGAAAACCCTGTTTAATAGCAATGCAACCATAATCGTAAAGAAAATACCGAATTGTGCGGCAGCGCCAAACAAAATCATCTTCGGATTTTTTAACAGTGGTGAAAAATCTATCATTGCCCCAACCGCTACAAAAATCAGAACCGGAAATATCTCAGTCAGGATTCCTGAGTTAAATAATATCTGTAATACACCGGGTTCTACTTTATAAGCTTGTCCGTTTTCAAACACATAATGAAATTTCTCAGTAAAAAATTCTTTTAAAAAAGGGTGTTCTGCTACAATTCCGGTAACAGTTGTGTCCAGCTCCGCCTCATATTGCCAGATTGTTTTCAATGGAAGATTTACAAGCATTGCTCCAAAGCCTATTGGTAAAAGAAGCATAGGCTCGTAATCCTTTTTTATTGCCAAAAAGATCAATATGCCTCCGATTGCATACATGACTATATACTGCCATTTAAAATCCAAAATCCCTTGAAATAATTGCGCAAACTGCTCCATATAAACCTCCTGTTTTTTTATCTGAGGTTGTATACTTTACGCAAAAAAAAACTTTACTACAACCACAGGTCACAGTAAAAGTCTCGCTATCATTCCTTATCGTTCTCTAATGATACAAAAGGATCTATTTCCCTAAATTATTTAAAGAAACAGCACATGATTAACTGACCGGGCAAATTCTGCCGTACTGACGATCAGTTAAACAGTACAAACTGCAAGCTACTCCCTAATACTTTCAATGCATATTATATAACAATAAAAATATAATGGCAATAATTTTAAATTTTTAATTCAGAATGTACAACATGAATGAATATAACGAGGAACCAAGATAGGCCCCCGCCCCGCCTCGATATAACGGTGTGTTGCAATTGCAAGTAATTGCTTCTGTTGTTATAAAGCTATTTGACGATATATCCTTCATCTTCTATTGTTTCCTTAATTAATCTATCACTTATTTTTTCATCATCGTATTCAATAAATATCTTCTTATTTTCCCTGTTAACAATAACGTGATCAATTCCGTTTATTCTCTCTAAAGCTTCCGTTATTGTTTTCTCAAAATCATCCCCGGCTATTTCTTCAACTGTTATTGTAATGTGTGCTTCTGCCATAGGTCACCTCATCCTTAACTGAATTTCACTTATGTATTCTATTTACGGTAGCTTGCAAATATTTCTGCAACCATACTATTATAACATGAAATAGCGCTATGGTTCAATAGCGCAGAAATTATTGCCAGATTTACAGTGTCGGATTTATAGCCCGCTTATTTTTTCAATTATCTCCTGCCTGGAAAAACCTAAATTCAGAAGCCTTTCAAATATATCTTTATCCAAATCGGGTATATATGCCTTTAAAGCTTTCATTTGGCCATTTAGTGAATAGTTTCCCAGAGAAGCGGGGATAAGAACGGTTTCACCTTTTTGAAAGGACATCCTTGCATTTCCCCATTGGATCTCACCTTTTCCCTGGATACATACATATATATAAAACCGTCTGCCATCAGCCGACTGATTTATCCAACCCTCTATATTTAACAGTTCAACACAAAAATACCGGCTTGCCACAAGAATTGTCAAGTCGCCGGCATCGGGTATACTGTACTTCAGCCCCTCATAACGCTCTTTCCGTCCGGCGGGATTAAAATCAATGACATCAAGAGCTTTTTCTATATGCAAAGGTCTTTTATTTCCATTAGCGTCCGTTCGGTTATAGTCATATAAACGGTAGGTACTGTTTGAATTCTGTTGGATCTCCGCCAGAATAATGCCTGCTCCGATTGCATGGATCATCCCTGCGGGTATATTTACAAAATCACCTGCCTTAACCGGCAATATTTTAAGACATTCGTCGACTTTATTCCGGGTAACCGCGTTTTTAAAGCTTTCTCGGGTAACTCCCGGCCGTACATCATAAATCAAAGCCGCACCAGGCTTTGCTTCTATAATATACCACATTTCATTTTTCCCATATTCGCCTTCATGAGTCAACGCATAGCTGTCATCAGGATGAACCTGAACCGAAAGCCTGTCATTTGCGTCAATAAATTTTACAAGCAGCGGAAATTTCTCATTCTTTTGATATGTGTCTCCTACAAGCCTGCCGCCAAATTCATTAATGAGAGATTCCAGGGTTCTTCCCGAATATAAACCATTGCTGATGATACTCATACCATCGGGATGACATGACAACTCCCAACTTTCAGCCACTATTCCATCGGGAAGCTTTTTCCCGTATTTTATCAGATTCCTGGCACCCCATAAATAGTCCTTATACACGGGAATAAATTTTAATGGATAAAGTATTATATCTTTCATCATAACTCCTCGATATATACGTTTTGATAAAATTGCTGAATTTCATTCCATTCAGCAATTTGCGAGCCATCCTTGGCGGCTGTCAGGCAGCCTGCGGCCATTGTAATTTTTGCTGTCCTTTCAGGCGGAAAATCCATATGTATGCAATAAGCCAGCGCAGCGACCATTGCGTCTCCGGATCCTACGGTTGAGCGAACATCAATCGAAAGGGGCTTTACCATGTATGTCTGATTTGCCTGATGAAAAATCGAGCCCTTCTCACCCATTGAAACAAGTATAATTTGAACACCTGTTTGATATATTTTTCTGATTTCCCGGTATATTTCATCCACCGTATTCAGTGTCTTTCCCAAATAACGCTCCAACTCTGTTATATTCGGTTTTATTGCATACGGTTTGGATTGAATTCCGAGTTCTAAAGAATCACTATCCGTATCCAAAATAACTTTATTTCCCATTTTTTCAGACATTTGCACACAAACGGCATAAAAACAATTTGATATTGTGGCCGGAAGGCTACCCGAAAAAACAATGATTTTGGATTTTTCTAAATGCTTTTTCAACTTTCTGAAAAATATCTCAAGATCATTTGTCTCAACGGGATTACCCGGTTCATTTATTTCTGTGATACTCCCTGTTTTCATATCATGAATTTTCAGGTTTATCCGGGTTTCACCAGAAACCTTTAAAAAATCATGTGGGAATCCATATTTTTTCAGCATTGATAACAGTTGTTTACCATTAGTTCCTCCAACTATTCCGGTTGCGATTTGCTTCATTCCATATGTAGACAGTGCTTTTGAAACATTAATCCCTTTGCCTCCGGGATCAATTCTTATGCTTTTTACCCTGTTCAGCCGTCCTAAAGTGAAATCTTCTACAGATAGAGTTTTATCAATAGCAGGGTTCATAGAAACTGTAATAATATCATATTCCATATTATTCCTCTTTTCAACATAATTACTCCTTTTATATTACCTCAGATTTCCATTGGAAGCAAGTATATGGTAAATTCTTTTGCATTTTCTAATTTTACTGTGTTCTTTTTAAAGATATACGGTGAAGGACAGCTTCATGCTCAGATAATAAATATACATTTTTTTCATCGATAAAATGAACTTTAACCGACAAACCGGGTATTTTCACCCTGTCAATCAAATTTCCCGCAGAATTGTAAAATGAAGCTTCTGAGCCCATTACTACAGCCGCGGTGTTTTTAAATACTTTAATACTGTCAGCGCTGTTTTCTATCTTAATATTCTTTTGTTCCTTACCGCCGCAATCAAAAAATGAAACCTGACTTTCCTTCCCCTTCAGGGCCAAAACCGCACTCCCGTTTTCAAACATGCCTGCTGCCGTTATAACCGATTCAAAATTTACAGACCATACGGTATCCAACTCACGGTTATAGCAGTACGCTCCGTATTCTCCCACAAACAGCTTGAGTTCATTATTCTCACACAGAACAGGATATAATCCGTCCAGCTCAATACTTGATACAGGGCTGGGATTAAGATTATTGTTATACTTTCTGATTATTGTTGACAAACGTACCGAATTCATCCCCAGTCCATATAGAATGAAACTGCCGCTCTCCTCAGAATCATATGAAGATGCGTAATATGGGTAATAATCATCTATATATAACGCTCCCAGCTTTATTCCGTTGTCCGGGGAGATCATATTGACTGTTCTTTTGTATCCGTTAAGACTCCGACTTATAAAAAGTATATATCTTTCTGTAATCTCACCAAAAGCAATATCCTCTTCCAGTATATCCTTTAACAGTATCTTTCCGTTTTTTATCAACATAAACGATTTTCCGGACTGCTCATATATTAGAATCAATTGGCCGTTTACCCTGAGAACAGGTTTTCTGATTTCATGGGCAATGTACCACACTTCTTCTCCTTTGGTATTTACAAGACTGACATCGCCGTCTGAAAGAACAAGAAGATTCCCTGAAAAAACTTCCGTTGAGTATAAATGAAAATTACCGGTTAAAATAACTTTATCAAAATCTTCATTATTGTCATTAAGAAAACCCCTTACCAGCTTAACCGGATTAAGCTGTTCCCACTTAAATGTTTCCAGGGACTCATCCTTAATTGCATATAATATTGACAGGATTATAACCGCTATTAAAATGCATAACAAAAATAATCTGAGAATAACACGGCCCGCGTTCATTTTTTTTGTCATTTGTAACCTTCCATATTAGAATAAATCAATTAAATAATTCCAATAATTCAATTGCTTTTGCATATTGCGCGTCAACTTTCAATCGCAGATCCTTAAGTTCATCATTCAGTGTACTTCTTGTTTCATTATTTATAGTTCCGGTAATATCAATTCCCTTTTCCTTTTGATACAGCTTGATGCATTCACTGGTTTTCACATCCAGAATATTATCGGGAACCTCCAATTCATATCCTTTATGAATTAAAATCCTTTCGGTATTATAAACATCATTACCTATACCATTTAAAAGAATTTCCCCCGAAAAATCCATGTGATACACATCATGAATATTTATACCATAAACAGGTTTATAATCGTCAACAGTAAAATCCGGCGTTATACCAACTCCATGGATCATATTCCCGCTTCTTGTTAAATAATGACCTGTTGTTATTTTCGTCCACCCTATTAATTCTGATTCGCCGATATTTATATTGTACTTATTAATCCAGTCGTACCCGTCAATAATACTTTCTCCGTAAATTTCCCTGTATTTTTCATATGCGGCAGGAGAGAGAATTGGATAAAGATTCTGCACCACACCCTTGCCAAAGGTATTTGTTCCAACAAGAAAACCATCCCTGGAATCCTGTACGGCACTTGCGAGTATTTCAGAAGCGCTGGCTGAATTTCCGTTTACCAGTATCGCGGGTATGTATTTAGGTTTAGTGATAAATGAGTTATATACAACATCTTTTGCATCCTCAGATTTGAAATCCAGTTTTGTAATAGTCCCCATCCTTACAAGATGCCTGGCAATATTCACTGCCTGATTCACTTCCCCCCCGGGATTATCCCGAAGATCCAGAACCATTTTTATTATTCCCGCGGCATCCATTTCTTTTAAGGCCTGTTCGAAATAATACGTACTATTGCCGCTGAAGGAAGAAAGCTTGATATACATAACGTCACCATCAACCCTCCAGCTTACAGGGCTGATATTCACAACTCCGCGCTGAACCCGGACGTTCATTATTTCTGTGGAATCACCGCGTATAATACCCAGTTCCACATACGTTCCAGACTCTCCGCGAATAAGGGCGGCAACATTTTGTGATGAGAAACCTTTAATATCTGAACCGTTAACCTGCGTAATTATGTCATCTTTCAGGATCCCCGCTCCCTCCGCGGGAGAATTGCTGAAAACCCGTGCAATCATTACTCCTTCAGACACCTCAATTATCTCTACCCCAATACCCTGGTAATTTCCTTCCATTGATGATAAAAAATTTTCGGCTTCCTCCATATTAAAAAAAGTGGTATATTCGTCCATAGCGCCAAAAATACCCTTTAACGCACCTTTTATCAGATCTTCTTCGGATACATCCTGATAATAACGTTCCTTTGCCATATCAATTACCCGGTCAATATATTCGGAATAACCTTCCGCTTGTACAGGAACAACAAATATCACCTGTAGAAAAACCAACAACGCCGCACAAAATGATCTTATTTTTTTTCTCTTCATTATAAGCCTGCTTTCCATCTTAAAACTTATTTTTAACAATTAACTAAGTAATACCATTACATAGTTATGTTCTTAGCAGTAAAATTCTATCACTGAAATATCTTTCATGCAATAAGGAAACTGTCAGAAATCAGAAATCCAGCATCCTTTCACGGTAATCCTTCACCAGTTCTTCACCCATATATTTTATCAGCCTGTATATCAAAGCCGAAGCCCTTTCATAAGTAAGGTTTTCATTTGGAAGGAAATTCCCCCTGTTGTCTCCCTCCACAAGCCCTATACGAAACGCGACCGCCGCAGCGTTTCTTGCATAGGAGGGAATATCATCATTATCGGCAAACTGTGTGATTGCGTACGGATACGATGCTAGTCCTTCCAAACCTATTGAACGGATAATCATTGTTACAGCCTCCGCAGAAGTAATATGCCTTTCCGGAGAAAAATATGTCAGTCCGGTTCCCTGAATTATTCCACGCATACTGGCCGTTTTGATTTCGTCATAATAGGAATCGTCCGTATTGACATCTGCAAAAGGAGATATTTCAGGCAGTTTCGACCGGCTTGCAGTCGACGTTACCGTTCGTGTTGTCAAATCCGGATCCTCCGGTATATCCTTTATCGCTCTTACAATCATGGCAGTAAATTCACGCCGCGTAACATATTTTGCCGGGTTGAAGTTTTCACCCGAACCTGACAATACTTCCAGACTGAACAGGATTTTTACCGGTTCTTCAGCCCAATTCCCTCGCAAATGCTTCAAATCAGGAACCATCAGCCTTTTGCTTATCGGCTCGGTATCAATTCCAATTCTCTCGTTGTAGCTTACCAGTACTTGTGTCGCTTTTTTGTTTTTGTCGAATTCCGGAAGAATTGCGTCATACTCCAGGATACTTTCCTCCCAGTTCTGTTCCACATAGCCTCCTTCAAAGCTGATTTGCCACGGTTCGTTTTCAATATATTGAAAACCTTTTTTTGCGGTATTTGACACAGAAACCCTTGCTAAACCGCCCCAGGGTTCGGAAATGCCATTAATCAGCGGCTCGGCGGAAATATTCATATTAACAGTTCCCGCTTTCGCGGAGCTCCAGTACTGATCATATCCATACTGCATTCCTGACATTTCCACACTTATGGTTCCGCCCGCACTCATACGATAACTCTTTTTTAAACTGTATTCACCTGCATTATAATTGACTGCCGGTTTCGGATCGGTAATTCCCGACCGGGTAAAGCGATAATCTGTAAGAGTATATATCATTCCGTCTATTCTTACTATTTCAGTAGGCGCCCTTGTGATTTTGCTGGATTCGACAATCTGCCCGTTTTCCTTTGTTTCAGTCACCGTTTCCATCACAATAACACGGGTAATTGAGGCATTGCGTTCAACATTTGCCAGATTGTATGTATATGTCGTATTGATACTTCCCTGACGGACACTTTTTTTCACCTTCAGGATACCTTCAAAAACAATGGGGACACCTGATAAAAAACATACCTCCCGATATGAATATGTACCATCTTCAAAGGGATCGGCAGCCGAAATACCACTCTCAAATCCCATGGAGCCCATATAGGCAAAGACCTGAACGGGCTGTACAAGCATCATACATCCTATTACTGTCCATAGCAGTATTATTATTGTTTTTTTATTCTTCATTATATTTCCCTCCGGCAGTATTTATAACATCAGTAAGACTCCGCAAAAATTATATACGCGTCATTCCCTGCGGCAGACTGAATAACAGTTATTCTGTCTCCTATTTCAAGGCTTTCAGCATTGATTATACTTCCGTTTTTCACCAGAACGGCATTTACAGGGAGGGAAACCTGTATATTCTCTTTATTCTCCCATAGCCAGGTCTGTGGATTATAACTGCGAGCTTCGCCCATGTATATTGACACCGGCGGTGTTATAACATGCCCGACGGCATCCGTCACAAAACCCTCCAGTTTTTCGATTCGGCCTTTTGTAACAACATCACCATAAGGAGCCGTACTTACAAGCATTGCTTTTCCATCCTGTACCAGCACATAAACCGTTCTGTTTCTGAAACTGTTTTCTCCGTTATCGTCAAAATCCGTAAGATCAGTTCTTCCGCTATCGTCATAAACACGTGTTATCGCGGGATCGATGTTAAGGGTTTTCGGAACATTCATAAATTCCCAGGAAGGTAAATTAAATTGTGAAAATGATTCCAATGTCATGCTTGATAAAGCGTTAATTTGAGAAATTCTTCCTCTAAGCAGAGATAATCCCGTATCTGTAACGGCTTCGTGCAACCATACAATATTTGCTTTTTGAGAACCGTCTATCAGGCTGCTTGTTACAATATACGCGTCATCCTGAGCTTTAACCTGATTGGGTTCAAGCAGCCTTCCTCCTCTTACGATAATAGAACCGGAATTATAGGATACAACAGTATCCCTGTTTAAAAGTGTAAGGGTTCCTCTCCCCGGCTGTGCCTCAATGATTGTATCACTGATAACTTCAGACTGTAATGCATGCTCCTCTATGGCCATACTGATAACCGTTTCTTTCCCTAAAAGATTTTTTCCGGTAGCCAGGTAAACCGTTCCATGAGCGCCTTTCTGAATTTCAGGCATATATTGCTCATTCATTTTGAGTATACTGATACCACCTGTAACCGCAGCTCTCCATATTCCATCCTTAAACTGCTGCAAACCGGATACTGCCAGGCTTCTGTCCATTGTGTCATAATAAGCTAATTGTGCTCTATATATACCGCTTGTTTCGGGTTTATTCTTCTCAAGAACAACCTCACCGATAACAACCTCATTTGCGGTTTTTTGAAGAAGAATTCTGATATTATCCCCCTCTTTGATATCATTCCATGTTACCCTTCTTCTTTCCTGGAAAACGGGAGTATTTAAGGGTATTTGCAAATTTTCGAAGGTTCCGTCCTGCTTCTCCAACAGCAGCGTGCCATTGCTCTTCGTCCTGACTCTGCCGTTTACAGGGTAATAATTATCCGTTCCGCTGATTTGTACAAGTATGCCATTCTCATTCAGTTTCAGAAAAACACTGTCGCCAGGCTTCAGTTCTTCAATGGAGGCTGTTTTACCATTTTTATATACGGTAACATCACCGGTGCGGAGATACGAATAAGTCCGGTAATTGGACAAATTCATGCTTAAAGACCGGGATGTTCCCGAACCGTCCGGGAAAAACAAGGTAACATATCCCAATATGGGGTTATTCTCTTCAAGAATTCCACTGACTATTCCCTTTTCCTGCAGTAAATCCAAATTTAAATTTTCCATTGATGTTACCAAATCGTTCTCAACAGTCATCAGCATTAACGACTCCGGCTGGACATCCTTTAAGGATTTCTTTGCAAAGTCGATATAAATCAAAGCATCCTCACTAACAGATAGTACTTCATCCACACCTGTCGGCGATATGTTAACAAGACTTTCAGAATCCACCAAACGTATGTCAGAAAAAGGCATTGCAAGAAGCATTTCACTCCTTAAAACCCTGTTAGGCTCGTCAACCGATAATATTCTTCCTATCCGGTACTCAACTTTTTTTTGGTTTAAATTTACTTTTATATATAGAACCTTTCCACCCCGGACAATATATGAAATTTCCTGGCCTAGTGCAAGAGCGTTTTCATCTTTCAGATTACCGAAGTCATTAACTATTACTCCTTTCGACATTGGCGCGTTTTTTAGTCCTGCCATCTCATTTGTGTTTTCCTCTGCTGAAGGTTTGGTGAAACGGAACCGATGCAGCGTACCGTTACTGTTACGGACATCTACCGTTGTTACAGCGGTATTGTTATTATTTGTTTTATCAGTATATATATTTATGGCTTCAATCGTTCCCTTCAATTTTTCCATATTCATTTTTTGAAAAATAAACGGTTCTGCGTTCTGAATTATCTGAGCGGCCTGTTCCCTTGTTACAGCTCCTTTAGGACTGAATGATCCGTTGTTGTTTCCGTTCATAACCCTGTTTTGAAGAAGTGCTTCAACATAAGGTATACGGTGAGGATTTGCTTCCCGCCAATCCCTGTAATCGTTAAAAAGGTGCGTTTGCTGATTTATCGGATTTATTTCCAGAACCTTTGCAATGAAGAACGCCATATCTTCCCTCGTCACCGGACTGTTTCTGTGAAAAGCCGTTGAATCCAGGCTTGACTGGTCCTGCCGGAAGGCATCATCATATTGCTGCTGTGTAATCAGACCGTCATTTAACGCTAACTGTATATATCCGTCAGACCACATCCTCGGAGCCTGAATTTTTCTGTCTTCATTATTCCTCTCCAGATCAAGGGCTTCTGCCGCAAGCTGGGCTTCATCCTCCCGTCCGGCCATGTTATAGGATATAAGCAGAGCCTGCTCTATGGTTAAACGATCACCAAGCCCAAACCGTTTCTCACCGTAACCTTTCATGAGTTCCAGTGCCCCGGTTTCCCATATTGCATCTTTTGCCCATGTTACGGAATTTTTTACATCTGTATAATCAAGGTTGGCTAAAATCGCGGACGATATTTCCCCGCCTTCAAAAACACGTTCCGGGATTTTTTCTTCTGCCAGGATACCGTATGGAGCAGCCGACTGAAAATAGACGAAAGTTATAAACATAATCTTCAGAATAAATTTTACTTTTTTTCTGTGTAAAAACATTCTATCACCCATTCCGATATCATATGAAAAAAAAGTGCCTGTTACTATAATTTTTATCGGAAAATGAAGCGCGGAAATGAAGTGAAATACTACTGTATAAATTTTACACCGGCACAACCTAATTATGGTGCAGGCGGAGATGAAGAAAATAACCATCCGAGTACCATAGAATTCTGATACTCCAAAGGCATCCTTATTATGTTCATGGAATCAATGAATGGAATAATATATGTAACGGCAACAAAAACCACAAGGCAGCCGCTTATTGCCCCTAAAGCCAGACCAATGGTTTTATTTGTCGTACTCAGGAAATTACTTTGTGAAATCAATGAATTGACCAGCCTGCCAACTATTAAAATCGCCAGCTTTACAATAAAAAACACGGCAATGATGGCGATCACCTTCAGAATTGAAAAAACAAGAATATCAGTAATTGAAGTAACTACATTGCTGATGGCCTCTGAACCCGACTTAAGGGGATTAACATTGTCAAATAAATGCTGAAACATAGTATTTTCCCTGAAAAAATCCTGCAGTTCATCAGGTATGTTATTTTGGATACCGGATATATCCACCGATTGGTTGAATGTTTGAACACTCAGGTCAGAATAAAGGCCCTGAAGACTTTCTGTTACAGCTTCGCCAATCCTTGTTTTGTCCATTATGAATACAGCCACAGGCTCTGAAAACAAAACGGCACAAACAACAGCGGCGACATATCCCACAAGGCTGAAAACGGCGCCGATAAGCCCCTTTACATATCCGACAAACGCACAGAAAAACACAATTCCGACAATTGTATAATCTACCCAGTTCAAACCAAATTTCAGAATTTTATCCAATAATATTATACCTGCAAGAAAAATCAACAGCATAAAAAGAGGAATCTTATCCGTGCTTGAACGCCGCTTTTGTGTATAACCGTATTCGTTTTGTGACATACCGATCCTCCAATCATTTCCCTGTAAAATCAATCTAGTATTCAGGTTAATATTTACTATACCACTATTTCCCCCTTGAATCAATAATACTTGTTTTTCAAATTAGCGTTCGCGCTCCTAAACGAGGGCGCTATAACGCCTGCCTTACGCATTTTGCGTGCAGCGTTCCGGGAGCGTTTTATAAATAGTCCCGCCAACAAAAAAAAGGAACTAAAAAGCTCCTTTTTTCGGATTATGATATACTATTTAAAAAACGCTGTAAAATTCATCATAACAAATAGCAAAACAGAAATTATTAGTACGCTGATGGCAATAGATTTTTTCTTTAACAACATTATCAGTTCCCCCTTTTAATAACCACATACCATCTTTTGTGAACATAACTTAAGAATTTCTCTCTAAATATTTATCTGATGTATACGATTATATCATGTTTATTTCTTTTTGTAAAATAAAATTAATAAAATTGTAACAATCACAAAATCACCGTCTTCGTCCGACAGGCTTTAAGTTTTTCCTCTACCCAATGATTGTTTTCCATCACAAAAGCCCCAATCTCATCTCGGTGTATTTCGACTGCCTATGTACAAATCCGAGCTTTTCATATAATGGCTTGCCAGAATCAGTAGCAGAAAGCTCCAAATAAGGCGCTGCCTTTTTGTAAAGACAACGCCTTATCGTTCTTTTATTTAGTTGTATGGCTTACAGCAATCTGCTGCAATAAAAAAAGTGCTCTTCAGCTTCACTTGAAACCAAAGAACGCTATTTGTTTGTTACATTTTCATTCATACCATCACCTGGCATCCGTATTCGAGATCAGGTGTGTTGTTTTTCATCTCCTGCTCAAGCTTCAAGGATAGTATAAATCTATACCCTCGGACATGCCTTCACCAATGAAAAAAACAAAAAAACAGCAGACGATATAGTGCCCACCAATCGCCCAAGCCACCTAAGTGGTTTTATATAACTACAACATGATTTGTCATCTGTTTTCACTGTGATATTCCTTCACCTTTTCTACCCATGCAAGTTCATTCTGATAATACATTATTCCATTTTCAAATGTCATTTCCCAAAGAATCAATTCTTTATTGCTTCTTGCAAATTTCAGAAATTCTTTCTTTTTTTCACTTTTCAGTGCAGTTAGCTTGTCTTTCAGCTTTTGTTCATATAGATTTAACTGTAAAAGCAAATCCCTTTCCGACAACCGTGAACTTAAAGACAGTTTAATTAAAAAGTCATGCTTAAATCCCGGCAATTTAGGCTCTTCAAACAGCTATTCAGTTAAAGCTTCCTTTCCCTTTTCGGTTATACTGAATACTTTTTTTGATGGATTGACTACTTGATGAACCACTTCACTGGTAACCAGCCCATCTTTTTCCATTTCCTTCAATGTGTTATAAATCTGTGTATGTGTTGCGTGCCAGTAAAACAGCATGGAATCATCAAAAGCCTTCATTAAATTATATCCTGGCATCGGAGATATCTCTATCAAACCTAACAATAAAATCTTTAGCGACACTTGGTCCACTTCCTTAAATGTTCAATTTATTTACATACCTCTCTGCTTGATTATATCAGAAATTTCAATTTCCGGATGACGGTAGTAATAGCCCTTTGATGTTATACCGCCTTGAATGGCTCTATTCGGACACCAGTTATAACAGGCCAGACAAGTTTCACAGTGATGCATCCATACAGGCTTATTATTAATAATAATTATATTGTTAACAGGACATACCTTTGAACAGATGCTGCACCCATTACAGTTTTCATCAGTTCCAAATCCTATGTCCATCATACGTACAAGTTCTTCAATCCTTGTATTTGCAGGCATATTAGTTCGCTTAACAAAAGATTTTTTACATGTGGGTCTTATTAATAATGGTTGAATCGGGATAAATAATAATTCTAACAAATAATTGGAATAAAATAAGCCTTTAGTTTTGTTCTGAGTATTCTTTACAATTTGATCAAGCGTTTTTTTCCATGCGGAATAAATCTCCTGATGATTTTCTTTTGGCTTAAAAAATGAGTTTTGAGGCATATGGACTCCATACACCGCTGAAAGCTTCCCGCCATTCGACCGCAATATGCCTCTTAATATCCTCAATGATGCCATTGCTGCACCGCCATAAGTACAAACTGAAAATATATATTTATGTTTTAGGGACACAAGTTTTTCAGCAAATTCCTTAACAATGATTGGAAGCTCGCCATAGTATACCGGGAATATTATCCCAATTGCATCAGCATCCGTTGTAATCGATTTTTTATCTTTTAGTGATGCTATCGGAATAAGGATAGCGTCTGTCTTTTCTGCAATATCCCTTGCTACTGCCAATGAATTGCCTGTTCCGGAAAAATAATAAATCTCCATATTCATAGATACTTCTCCCATTCTGCCAAGTCATAGATCATATGACGATTATCACCTTTGCTATGTTAAATTTCTTAGTCGGCAGAGTCTCCAGCCAATCATGATATGCCATATCATAAGAAACAATCCGGCGGCAGGTATAAAGCAAACAGTCAATATTTTATTATCAATTGTGGGGATAAAGACAAAAGCAATGCAGTAAATTAAATCGAGTACATTTGCAATAATTCCAACGTAACCGGTACTTCGATTGAATGTTTTGCTCTGTATCATAACGATTGATATTATCAAACCAGCTAAAGCAATTAGAAGCAAACTTATATAACCTCCTGTCCCAGGATAGGCATCAGGGCCGTTGAAGCGATTGATGGACAGCACCGCATGCCCCGCCGCCAACAGTAAGTTCTTCTGAACTTCAGATGTGGCGGGAGCATACTGATTACTGAGAGAAAGCATGGAGAAAGCTGTAATCCATAACTACATCTAATAATTTAATATTAAATAAGTTTAATATTAAATTATTTTACAAAAAATATTATACTTAAAAAAGATAAAATGTCAATAGGATTCTGAAAAAATGGGGAATGTTTATTCTCGTACAAAAATGCACACCTCGCTCAATCTCCAATAATCTGAAAGGAGAGGTGCTGTAAGGAGTCTGATCATTTACTGTACCGGCATCCAGCACATCCACCTGCAAGCCTATTTGTCTGATTATTTCACCGATTTTTTCAGCTATCTCCGCAGTCGAGCCTCTTTTGGAGCCATAAGCCACTAATATTATCTTATCCATTAGTTATCCCTCCCTTGTCAATATCGTGAGCGCATCCCGATATGAACGCGAGAGTTAAGAACAGCAATCCAATGCCCAAGGTAGAAACCATTACCATGCTGATGCTGTCCGGATCGGATACGCCAGGTACAAATCCAAATATTGCGATTTGCAGCGTAAAAAGTATGAACAGGGAGCTCAATCAGGAAAGGACGCCACAGCTTTGACAAAAACCTGCGCATAACTGCTGGCAAAACCTTTCTCCACCAATTGAGCGGCTTATGGATGCGCATGGACATTGCCCATCCAATCATAAAGAAAGCGCAGGCCATTTATGGCGCCCTTTGATGTTATTTTTCGAAAACAGGACATCAATACTCCCGGTTTCATGCAGCCCGACCTCATTGTACTATGTGATTTGGAAAACAATATCAGTGATAAGGGAAGATATATCGGAACACCAATACTTTACGCTGGAAATTTTGTCTCCCAGTACAAGAAGCATCGACATGGTCTACAAGCTGAATACCTTCATGACTTCAGGGGTATCTGAATTTTGGATCGTAGACCTGGATAGCCGCAGGATAACCCTTTACACCTTTGTAGATTATAAGGTTTATAAAAGTGAGGTTTATAAAGCAAGCGAAGTTGCAAAATCAGAAATATTTGAAGGTTTAATGTTTGATTTGAACATATTGTTCGAGGATGAACTACTCCACTAAGGGATCGTTAAAATAAAACTTACGATAAACCTTTTCCGGAGAACTACACCTGAAGCTCCATTCACCAGAAAAGAATCATTTAGCCGACCCTAAATAAGGAAACTTCCCTATCGCTTTGTCCATACCCAAACCGATACAGAAAAGGAACAACGAGGCATTAGTGATCATAATGCCAGCAGCGTAATGAGTATGCGAGGGATAATTCTGTGTTTTTGTTTCATAGCAAATCCTTTCAATAGCCTAACTTGCCGAAACGGGGTGAAAAAGGAAGCTGATTTTTGAAATAGAGGCGCTGATTTTCTTCATATAAAAACTTCTTCCCGTCTAGTTCTCTGAATTTAAAGATTAGATGAAGCCCTTGCTCATCGTGTCTGCCAAGCCCATGAACCGCTGATAACTTTATCAAGAACCTTTGAGGCTTGCATTTTACCTTTGTGACGCAGTTCCTGTAACGAGTGGCGCAGGCGTTACAGGAATTGTTGGTCGCCATGGCCCTTGTTCCGGAGTTTTTTCTTGACGCTAAGAATCAACATCAGGATGCCGGTTCCCAGTGTCACCGGTCCTGCAGGATTGACATCCCTTTCCTCCGTATTGATATGGGGCCAGAAGGGAAGATAGTGTACCGATATGGTCTGCCTCATGTGGCTGCCGCCTGAGAAAACCCGCGTCACCGACCCGGTATACCGTTCGCCGTTGATGGAAAACTGGTATTCCAGCTTGTAGCGGCTGGGATTTCTCGTGGAAGTATCGTTGTTGACATACAGCACCTGCTCACAGTCGGTTACCTGCGCAGTGACCGTTCTGCCGGCCAGCATAAGAGCCATGTAGCCGGTTCCCATCAAAATGAGGAGGATAGCAATGGGAACCATCAGATAGTCCATCATCTTTTTTTTCGGCGCTTTTCCGGCGGTATTTCGGTTTGTCATCTGCATAGTAATCGGGCTCGGCGAAGGCGCAGTGGGCGGTAACGCATTGATTGCGGCCCCACAGGACGCACAAAAGAACACATTTTCTTTTATCGGGTTTCCACAGTTTATACAATACACGTAACACATCTCCTGTTCTTCCTGATGGAAAGCTTGAAATCAGTTTTATCAGACGCCAAGGGGACCTTTGGTCACGTCAAATGTCGACGGTCTCGCACAAGGCGTCAATGGACTGACAAGGCGGCTTCCGGTGGTATGGCTGTTAATCATGGAATTTAACAATCCGGCACGGGGGTACCAGCGAATGACCAAATCATTCCTCCTTTCATAGTTCGGATTGTTCATATCGTAATAATCACTTGATTCCGAGGCCAGTTCAACATCAAATATCTCCTGCGTCGGATTTTTTAGCGCCTCGAAATCCACTTTCGCTTTCAGGGTCACTTGCACTTGTATTCTTGCAATGGCTTTATTCCCACCAACCCATCGCGGAGCACCCATCACACGGATATAGTGGCTGTCCGTATCATTGGTGATGATTTTTTCCATAAGCCCATTCATCCAGTTAACACTCCAGACAGTGCCTTTAAACGGACCTGTTTCCTCACGGTAATAGCCTTTTACATCCAATGGGAAATAAACAGATGCCAGTATATCGGCTATTTGCTGTCTCTGCTCCTGAGACAGTTGGCTTGTGCTGTGAGAAGAGAAATTCTTTATGTATTTATCAATGAAGTGATGCTGGGTAGTAGGCATATCCGCGCCAAACCAGCCAAGCTGCCGTGGCTCGTCGGTGTTATGTTCATTGATGTAAGTCCTGTAAATTTTATTGACAACATCTCCGAGTTCAATCGAAAGATTAGTGTGCACACCTCTTTCAATTTCCACCAGTTTGTTAAACACATCCGATGCATACTGCAGGAAATAGGCGTGTCGTTCGCCATCCTCCTCTCCAGTGTCTCCATTCATGTGTTCAATGGCATGAGTAAGCTCATGCACCAACGACTGAATATTTTTCATATCGTTGCCATGCTGCGGATAACAATCATCCTTCAGAATGACGGAACGTTCCCGGCCTCCTCCCAGCGGATTCATCACCCTATCTCCATAGCCT
>CAZSVI010000059.1:0-22394 GCA_964610205.1 uncultured Oscillospiraceae bacterium | reverse complement strand
CAGAGTTAGTTTGTCAGCAACCTTTTTTGTAATATGGCGCGAGATCATCTGCACATACCCTTCGTTCTGCAGGAAGCTGCGCGATACATTCAAGGGCAGATCAGGACAATCCAGGGTACCTTTAAGCATTAACAGAAACTCGGGGATGACTTCCTTGATATTATCCGCCACGAAAACCTGGTTGTAATAAAGCTTTATCTTTCCTTCCATGGTCTCAAATTCATGCTTTAGCCTGGGGAAGTAAATAATCCCCTGCATTCTGAATGGGTATTCCATGTTCAGATGAATCCAGAAAAGAGGCTCCTGAAAATCCATGAATGTGTCCCGGTAAAAGTCTTTATACTCTTCATCGGTACAATCCTTCGGGTTCTTTTTCCACAGAGGGTTTGTATTGTTAAGAGGCTCCGGTTTCTTTTCTTCTTTAGCTTCATCCTTGTTTTTGTCTTTTTGGACTTCTTTACTTTCCTTATCAGGTTTTTCATTTTCATCAATCAAATAAAGCTCATATGGCAGATATGCGAAGTATTTCCTTAAAACTTCACGCATTTTGAAGTTCTCGGTGAATTCCTTGCTGTCATCAGCCATATACAGGGTTACTGCGGTACCGACTTCAGTCCTGTCGGAAACATCCATTTCAAATTCGGTATTCCCTTCGCTGACCCAACGAACAGCCTGTGCATCCTTCTGATATGACAGCGTATCAATCTGTACTTTTTTCGCCACCATAAAAGCCGAATAAAAGCCCAGTCCGAAATGTCCGATGATTTGCTGATCATCGGTTTTATCCTTATATTTTTCAAGAAAATCCTTCGCTCCGGAAAAAGCAATCTGGTTGATATACTTTTTAACTTCATCAAAAGTCATGCCGATTCCGTTATCAATAACCTTGATGGTTCCCTCTTTTTCATTAACGGAAACGGTAATTTTAAACTTCTGTGATTCACTTAACTCCGCTTCTCCCAAGCTGACGAGTTTAGCCAGCTTGCTTATGGCATCGGCCGAATTGGACACCAGTTCGCGGATAAAAATATCTTTTTCGGAATACAGCCACTTTTTTATAATAGGAAATATGTTTTCTGTTTGAATGGATATGTTTCCTTTTTCCTTGTTCATTAATAAACCCTCCCAAGTATTTTTGCCCGGTAACTGAAACCTCCGGGAAATATGTTTTTAAATGTATGTTCCACGAAAAAAGCAACAAGAAGGATTCCACTTATTGCTTTCTATACAATATCATAACGGCTTCCGTATGGATTGTCAATATTTTTTTAGCACTCTGACAGTTAGAGTGCTAAAAAATATCACCGTCCACGGGTAAAAAGCTATACCTTCTGCGTGGCCTGGTTTATTGGGTCGAGCCATTTGGAAATAAATTTTTCAGTATAAACTAAATTTAAAAAAATACGTACTTATTAAAAAATGGAATATGGGAGGTTTCAGATAAGATGAAAAAATCCATTATTATCTGTGTTATTGTGCTTTTGTTAGCTGCCCTGGGTATATACGTTTTTAAGATTCAACCGCAGAATAAGGAGCTTGATGCCATACGAAACATGGTTATAGAAGATGTGGATTTGAATACGATTGATGACGGGGTATACAATGGATCTTTCGAATATGGTTCTTTTACCTATGCCGTAGAAGTTGTTATGGAAAATCACAGTATTGTGCAAATTAATGTCACCAGCAACCGTGACTCTTCTCATGCTAAAAAGGCCGAAGAAATTATAAGTGTAGTTCTGAATAAACAGGCTATCAATGCAGATGCGGTTTCCGGAGCCACTACAACAAGCAAAGCTTTGCTGAAAGCTATTGAAAACGCCTTAACTTCAGGTATGGATTAAAGTCCGGTAAGTGGCTTACAGGTATTCTATTTCCTTTAATAATTCTCCTATGATTCTGTCCTCCGGCACTTTTCTAAGGATTTTACCTTTTTTGAACAGCATGGCACAGCCGTCCCCGCCGGCTATTCCAATGTCCGCTTCCCGTGCTTCGCCGGGCCCGTTTACCACGCAACCCATGACAGCTACTTTGATAGGCTTATGAATTCCCTCCAAAGCCGTTTCCACTTTTTCAGCGACCGAAATCAGGTCAATCTTAGTGCGTCCGCATGTCGGACAGGAAATAAGCTGCGGCCCGCTCAAAAGGCCGAGGGATTTTAAAATCGCCTTCCCCGCCTTAACTTCCTCCGCCGGATCTCCCGTAAGGGAAACACGGATAGTATCCCCTATTCCCCGGGAAAGCAAAGAACCAATGCCTACGGCGGATTTTACCGTACCCTGGTAAACCGTCCCCGCTTCAGTCACTCCAACATGCAGCGGATAGGATACCTTCTGAGACGCAAGCAGGTATGAATCGATTGTAAGCATTACATCAGACGCTTTCAGAGAAATAATAATATCGAAAAAATCCAGTTCCTCCAGTATACGGACATGCCTTAAAGCGCTTTCAACAAGGGCTTCCGGTGCAACACCTCTAAAACGCTCCAGTAGGTCTTTTTCCAGCGAACCCGAATTTACACCTATCCGTATGGGAATTTTCCTCTCCTTTGCACAGGATACAACACTTTTTACCCGTTCCGCTGATCCGATATTTCCGGGATTAATACGTATTTTTTCTGCCCCCTGCTCCATAGCCGTTATGGCAAGCCGGTAATCAAAATGAATATCGGCTGCCAGAGGAATGGAAATTCCTTTTTTTATTTCACTGATAGCCAGAGCTGAAGGCATATCAGGAACAGCCACCCGGATCAAATTACAACCGGATTCCTCCAGCCTATGGATTTGATTGACAGTGGCTTTTATATCCGATGTTTTCGTGTTGGTCATTGATTGTACGGATACAGGAGCATCCCCGCCAATAAACAGGCTGCCTGCCCTCACCTTAATGGTATCTCTGCGGCTTATGTCTTGTTCCGGCATATCTATAACCCTCGTATTATTCTTGGAATATCGTTGAAAAGGGTTGCGATTAACAGCATAATCAAAAGGAAAAAGCCAACCATGGATATCCACGCTTCTTTTTCGGGAGGAATGGGCTTTCTCCGGATCTTTTCCACCAGAATCAAGGTCAGTTTACCTCCGTCTAACGCTGGAAACGGAAGCAGGTTCATAACTCCAAGATTCAGGCTTAAGAATGCGGTTATCTGCAAAAGATAAAGAAGCTTTTCTGAAATTCCCGTCCCCATCTCTACGACATCCCCAATATAGGCAACAATCCCCACAGGTCCCGAGATGTCCCTGAAAGAAGCCTTGCCGGCAAACAACCACCCGATTGTATAGAAAACGCTGCGTATCGTGGATACGGATAAACTTATTCCGCTTGATATCGAACCGAAAAAATTCCCCTCTTTATATACGAATTGTACACCCAAATCCAGATATGTTTCGCTTTGCACAGGAGTAACATCATGTGCGGTAAGTATTTCGCCATCTCTGTCCACTGTAATTTCCACAGGCTTATCCCTACTTTGCTGAAGGTAATTGGCCAGATCGTTTCTTTGTGTAACGGCAATATCATCCACCTTTGTGATTATATCTCCGGGCAACAGTCCGGCTGTTTCGGCCGGAGACCCTTTCCCCACCTGTACGATGGCATTACTGGCACTGCCATCGGCAATCCCGACTGTAATTCCTATCAAATAAACGGGAGTTGATCTTTTCGGTGTAACCACCGCTCGCTGTACCCCTTCAATACCCTCCCGGCGATAACCTACCTCAACCGGCTCCCCTTCCGATACATAAAGGAACATTTGCAGATCGTTGGGATGAAAGACATGTTTTTTGTCAAAGGAAACAATTGTATCCCCCTTCATAAGGCCTGCGTCAAGTAATGCCGAATCGTCGCTCAGCTTCACAATATCCCTGGTATTGTAACCCATTGAAAAGGATATGATACTCATAATAATAATGGCGATAGATATATTCATAATAGCGCCCGCGGCAACAACCAGGGCCCTTTTTCCAGCAGGTTTTTTATTGAAGGCGCGTTCATCGGCGGACACTTCCTCTTCACCCTCCATCTTAACAAAACCGCCTATAGGGATTGCCCTGATGGAATACTCGGTTTCTCCCCTCTTCCATGAAAAGAGCTTCGGACCCATAAAAATGGCAAATTCCAGAACCTTAACTCCGGCCCACCTTGCAACCATAAAATGGCCCAGTTCATGAATAAGAATTAAAAAGCTTAAGGCAACTATCGCCAGAACAATATTCATTCTATAACCTACTTCCGTTTATATAATTTTAAATATCCGTTATTCTTACATACGTTTAAAAAGCCTCATTGTTTCATTCCTTGCCCATTCATCCATATCTATTATATCATTAATGGATGGATTCGTATGCATCGAATGGTTTTCCATTACATATTCTATCAGATCCATTATTTCTGTAAAGGCTATTTTCTCTTTTAAAAACAAATCGACAGCCACTTCATTTGCCGCATTCATAACAGCAGGCATGGTCCCTCCGATACCTGCCGCCCGGTAAGCATAATCCAGGCACCGGAAAACACCGGTGTCCGGCTTTTCAAAGGTTAATTTATTCATTTCCGTGAAGTCCACGCGTCCGAAGCTGTTATCCATACGGCAGGGCCAGGTTAAAGCCAATTGTATGGGTATTCGCATATCGGGAGCCCCAAGTTGGGCTATAATGGAACCATCTCTATATGAAACCATGGAGTGAATAATGCTCTGGGGGTGAATCAGAACCTGAATCTGTGACAAATCCACATCAAAAAGCCATTGCGCCTCAATGACTTCCAGCCCCTTGTTCATCATTGTGGCCGAATCAATAGTTATTTTGCTGCCCATAGTCCAGTTGGGATGCCTGAGTGCCTGTTTAAGAGAAACTGTTTTTAATTGTTTGCCAGAAAACCCACGGAACGGCCCTCCGGAAGCCGTAAGAATCAGTTTTTCAATATCCTGTGAACGATTTCCGGACATGCTTTGAAACAGCGCCGAATGCTCGCTGTCTACCGGAAAGATCCGGATATGGTTTTGCTTCGCGGCTTCCATTACCAGCTTGCCGGCTGTAACCAGCGTTTCCTTATTTGCCAGGGCAATATTTTTACCGGCTTCAATTGCCCTCATCGTGGGAATCAAACCGGCAGTTCCAACGACCGAGGTTAAAACCGTATCGGCATCCGGCACGGAAACCAGTTCAAGCATTCCGTCAATGCCCCAGACTACCTTTATAAAAGTATCCCTCAGCCGGCTTTTTAATTCCCTTCCCTTTTCAGGTTCCATTACCGATATAATTGCCGGTCTGAATTCTCTTGCCTGTTCTTCCAGCTTTGTGATATTGCTGCCGGCTGCCAGACCGACAACCTTAATATTCAGGTTCTCACAGACTTCCAGCGCCTGTACGCCAATAGAACCTGTAGATCCCAGTATTACAATTTTATTTGTCATATTATACTCCCGAGAACTAATTCAAGGCAAACTGCAGATAAAAATATACTGCCGGAGCAACAAAAAGAAGGCCGTCAATCCTATCCAGTATTCCTCCGTGCCCGGGCATGATATGGCCGAAATCCTTAATCCCAACGCTTCTTTTTATCGCTGACGCTGCCCAGTCACCAATCTGGGCAAGAACACCGCAAACAAGGCCTAATAGTATATAATGATAATTGGGAATTCTCATTCCGGCATAACCATTTGCGTAAAAAAACCCAAATGCGGCCGTGCAGATAACACTCCCGGCAACTCCTCCTATAGCTCCGGCTATTGTTTTGTTAGGACTGATTTCAGGCAGCAGTTTGGCCTTTCCAAAAAATTTCCCGATAAAATAAGCAAAAGTATCCGTTGAAAATGTGCCTACCAAAACCAGCCAAGCCAGTTCAAACCCATTATCCATAATCCTTACCAGAAAAACGAAGGACATCATAAACGGAACATATATAATTCCGAGCAGAGTAACCGCTATATCATCCAATGTGAAGCGGTTCCTGCGAAATATCAGGTTTATCATAAGATACACAATAACCAGATATATAATAAGATAAATCATATTTCTCTGGAAAAGGACACGGGACAAAAGGCCTATAGCTGTTTTATCCAGACTGATATAGAAGGAATAGTACATGATATATAACAGAAACATACCACAGGAAAAAAAACCCACCTCCCGTACAGGATGGAAGTTTACTTTTCTTATGCATTGGTAAAACTCATACAAAGCAATAATGGAAACGGCTGAAACAATGATACCCATTATATAAGGCGGCTGACCCATAATAAAGATAAGGATGATACCGGCCAATACACCACTGATAATTCTTTTTTTCATATGCACCTCCATTATTCTTAAATATGAATTACTTTAGACCCCCGAAACGACGGTTTCTGTTCTGATACTCAATAATCGCTTCTTTTAAATGCTTTTCCTTAAAATCAGGCCACAGAACAGAAGAAAAATAGAATTCGGTGTAGGAACACTGCCAGACAAGAAAATTACTTATACGCATTTCCCCGCTGGTTCGTATCAGTAAATCCGGATCCGGAATATTTTCGGTATATAACCTTTTTTGAAGCTCCTCTTCAGTAATTTTATCCTCGCTTAGTACTCCGTTTTTTATATCATCCGTAATTTTAACAATCGCCTGCAATATATCCTGGCGACCGCCATAATTCAACGCTATTATAAGATCCATTTTATCCCTGTGAATTGTTGCCTGTTCAATTTTTTTTATCTGTTCCGTAATTTCCGGCGAAAGACCTTCCCTGCTGCCAATAATGCGTAAACGAACATTTTTGTCGTTGGTTTCTTTCTCGGCTTTTTTCAGATACTCAAGATAGAGCTGCATCAATCCGTCCACTTCATCCTTCGGTCTTAACCAGTTCTCGCTGGAAAAGGCAAAGAACGTTAAATACCTTACACCCAAATCATACGCAGCCTCAACTATTTTGCTGACTGCCCTGGCTCCCTCCCGGTGACCTGCGCTTCTGCCCAAACCACGCCTTTTAGCCCATCTTCCGTTACCATCCATTATAATTGCGATATGTCTGGGAATTTTTTCATTTTCTATTATCGACTTTTTTTTTGCAAATGCCATATTATCTCCCTATCAGCCCTTTGTTCATGTTTTAAACTCAATGAATACGATTTTATACCTGCATTTTTACATCGGTATTCAATGAGCGTCTGCGGATATTGCACGTCCAAAACTTGGACGCCAAATCGCCTGCTCCGCATTTTGCGTGAAACACGCCGCGAGCGTTTGATAAAATCATTAACAGTATACCAAAAAAAACTAAAGCGGTCTATATGGACGGAAACATACATTTATATAGACGGACAAGCATATTTAAAAAAATGAATTCATATGTTTTTCTTCCGGTTATCCTGCTTCTTTTTCCAGATTTCTGCCGATAAACTGGCTGTTATATAGTTCAGCGTAAAATCCTTCCTTTTCAATAAGCTGACGGTGTGTGCCCTGTTCAATAATACTGCCGTTATTCATAACCAGAATCAAATCCGCTTCCCGTATCGTTGAGAGCCTGTGTGCAATTACAAAGCTGGTTCTGCCCTTCATCAGGGCTGCCATAGCCTTCTGGATCAAAACCTCTGTCCTGGTATCAACACTGCTTGTGGCCTCATCCAGAATAAGAATAGCCGGATCTGCCAGTATTGCGCGGGCGATGGTAATTAGCTGTTTCTGCCCCTGGGATATATTGGTGGCTTCCTCATTTAGTACAGTATCATAGCCCTCAGGCAGAGTACGAATAAAGTGGTCGGCATGCGCCGCTATGGCAGCCTGAATCACTTCAAATTCAGAAGCGGCTTCCTTCCCATAGGCAATATTCTGACGGATTGTTCCGTTAAAGAGCCATGTATCCTGAAGAACCATGCCAAACAGCGTTCGAAGACTGCCCCGCTTCAAATTCCGTATATCCGCCCCGTCTATTGTAATCCTTCCTTGATTCAACTCATAAAATCGCATCAATAAGTTTACCAGCGTTGTCTTTCCCGCTCCTGTCGGACCTACTATAGCAATGGTTTGTCCTTTTTTTATATCAATATTCAAATCTTCGATAAGCGGGACTTCTTCCTTATACCTGAAGCTAAGATCTTTAAAGCGAACTTCCCCTTTAACTTCCTCCAGTACTTCAGCATCTTTATTGTCCGGAAGCTCCTCTTCCTCATCCATAACCTCGAATACACGTTCCGCGCAGGCAATGGTGGATTGAATGATATTCGCGATATTCGCGGTTTGAATAATAGGCATTGTAAATTGTCTTGAGTACTGGATAAAAGCCGTTATATCCCCCATCTGCAATCTGTTTTTAGTTATCCATAAACCGCCGACAACGCAAATCAGAACATAACCCAGGTTACTTATGAAATTCATTACAGGAAACATAATCCCGGAAATAAACTGGGCCTTCCATGCTGATTCATAAAGATTATTATTAATGGCTTTAAACTTTTCAATTGAATCCTTTTCCCTGTTAAAGGCTTTTACTATCTCATGTCCGGTATACATTTCCTCTACATGACCGCTTAACATCCCCAACTCTTTCTGCTGCTTTGCGAAAAACTTCTGGGATCTCTTGGCAATTCCCGCTGTAATCAAACCATACATAGGCAATGTTGTTACAACGATAAGGGTTAGTAAAGGACTTATGGTCAGCATCATAACAATGAACCCCAGTATCTGTACCGCAGACGTAATAATTTGTGTAACGCTTTGCTGCAATGTAGCGGCTATTGTATCTATATCATTGGTTACTCTGCTTAAAATCTCACCGTGTGTACGTGAATCAAAATATTTCAAAGGCAGCTTTGACAGTTTATAATCCAGTTCCTTACGCAGCCCGTAAACCGTTTTTTGCGCAACCCCGGACATAACCAGGCCTGAAACGGCACTGAAGGACGAACTGAACAAATATATGCCTATCAATAACAATATGATGCTTCCAACATATTCAAAGTCTACGTTTCCTCCTGTTTCCCTGATTGCCGCAATAGCACCGGTAATCTGCTCCTGAGTCAATGTATCCGGGATTTCAACCCCATCCCGAAGAGGCTGTATCACGGCGCCCAGAGAAATTATCTTTTCACAGACATCTGCCTTTAGATCCGGATCTTTGAGGGTGCTTAACCGGGGCAGCGCCATAAACTCATTAACGGCATTTATTAATTCCGGATCCGGCATTTCCTTAACGTTATCGAATGATTGCGTACTGGTGCCAGGCGCCATTTGCAAATTAATATATTCCAATGCTTTTTCCTGAGTATTTTCCATTTGTGATAATACTTTACCGGCAATGACGCCATTATATATTTTCGTAATTGCCTTCCCGGATATTTTCGGAGCAAATACCGCAAAAACAGTACTCGCGACAGCAAGAACCAAAACAATTGCAAGATTTACTTTAAAAGGAACAAGGCGCCTGAGCAATCTTTTCAATGTTCCTTTAAAATCCTTTGCCTTTTGGACAGGCATTCCCAGTGCTCCCCCGGGACCTCCTCCGTGCATGCCACCGGGACGATGAAAGCTTTTTTTATCTCTATTCTCAGAACTCATGCGATTTCCTCCTCAGACAACTGTGACGCTACGATTTCACGATAAACTTTGCAGGATTTTAGAAGTTCCTTATGTGTACCCATACCTGCAATTCGTCCCTCGTCCAGTACAATAATCCGGTCCGCGTCCATAACGGTGCCAACCCGCTGAGCAACAACTAAAACCGTTGCGTCTTCCGTTTCTTTTTTTAATGCTGCCCTCAGCTTAGCATCGGTTTTAAAATCCAATGCTGAGAAGCTGTCATCGAAAAGATAGACTTCCGGTTTCTTAACAAGCGCTCTGGCTATTGAAAGCCTTTGTTTCTGTCCTCCCGACACGTTTGTGCCGCCCTGCGCTATTTCATGCTCAAAACCTTTATCCATTCCTGATATAAATTCCATTGCCTGGGCAACCTCCGCCGCATGCCGCAGTTCATCCATTGTCGCGTTTTCATTTCCAAACCGGATGTTTTCTGTGATAGTGCCTGTAAACAGATACGCTTTCTGTGGAACAAAACCGATTTTTGACCTTAATTCCTCCTGAGAAATATCCCGGATATCTGTTCCGTCAATAAGAATACTTCCCCTGTCAATATCATAGAATCTCGGGATAAGATTTAAGAGGGTTGATTTTCCCGAACCCGTTCCGCCAATTATCGCTGTTACTTCGCCGGGGCCTGAAACAAATGAGATATCGGTCAAAGCGGCCTGTTCCGCGCCTTGATAGCTGAAGGTTACATTTCTGAACTCAATGGTTCCTCTGAGATTTCCTGTCTCTTTACGGTTCCCGGGATCAATAATTCCCGGAACAGCTTCCAGAACCTCGTTTATTCTGGTAGCTGCAGCCTGTGCTCTCGGAATCATAATAAACATCATGGAACCCATCATCAGTGAGAACATGATCTGCATGGCATACTGAACAAAGGCAATCAGAGAACCGATTTCCATATTGCCGTTTTGAATTCGTATTGCCCCGAACCAGTAAATCGCAAGCGTTGTTATATTAATAATAAGCATCAGACCGGGCATAAGGAACGCTATAATTCTGTTAATACGGATGTAGTTACGGGTTAGATCCTGATTGGCCTCATCAAAACGTTTGTGCTCGTATTCCTCCCGGTCAAAAGCACGGATAACGCGAATACCTGTTAATTTTTCCCTGAGAACCAGGTTTATTCTGTCGATTTTAACCTGTATCAGTTTGAACAGCGGGATTCCCTTTTTGGCTACAAAAAATATTAAAGCGGCTAATACCGGAAGAGCCGCCAAAAGAACAAGTGTCAGCGGCCTGTCCTTTGACAGTGCCATAATTATCCCGCCTATGGCCATCATAGGAGCCGAAATCATCATACGCATTATGGTCATCGATACCATCTGTACCTGTGTAACATCATTGGTTGTTCTGGTAATAAGTGTAGCGGTACCGAGCTTGTCAAATTCATAAAGCGAAAAGCTTTCCACCCTTTCAAATATTGCGTTTCTTATTTTCATTCCAAGTCCCATTGAAGATTTAGCGGAAAGAAAACTTGAAATAATGGCGCAAATAACCCCGCCGGCCGCTATAAGGAGCATCAACCCGCCTGTATTCAGAATCTTTCCGGTATCTCCTGTCATAACGCCCCTGTCAATAATATCCGACATTAATGTCGGCAGGTATAGATCCGCGATGGTTTGTAAAAAAACAAGAAGCAATACACCGGCAACCATCCACCGGTAGGGCTTCATAAAACGCATTACCTTAATCATTCAATTATCATCTCCCTGCCTTACGGCATATCTATTTATTAAATCCATTTCCTTCCTTGCGGAGGTAGCGATTAATTATATACCAGGACATTACATTTCTTTTTCCTGGCTCTGACTAAAAAATAAAAATACCTGATTAATAAGAAATGTTAGTGTCTTGCTCTGATCTTCCCCCAGAAAATCCACCAATTCTTCAAAAAGGCTGTAAAATGATTCATGTGCGGTTTCAACCGTATCCACTCCTTTTTTTGTCAGCTTTATCCGTACAACACGCCGGTCTTTTGAATCAACCGTCCGCTGAACCAATCCCTTACTGTCCAATTGATTTATTATCTGCGTGACGGTAGGCGGTTTTACCCTAAGAAACCCGCTGATTTCTGATACTTTCATCCCTTCGGTGTCCGGCTTACTATTCTTTAGTAAACATAACAAAACACCAATATCACTGTGGTTAAGTCCATTAACCGGGCTGTGATGCCAATGCAGCTTTTTAAACCGCATAAACGCATTCATTAGATTCTGGGGCGTTCCGTCTCTCCGTTCAGACACAATGCACCTCCATATTTTTAGCGCAAATAAAAGACAGCCTATTATTTAGGTTGCCTATTTATTAGGCTACTTAATTATAATTAGAAATACAATACGCTGTCAAGATAATTTTTTAAAAGTATAAGATTCGTTGGCCAGTGTTACCTTATCCCCGTTATTCATCAGTGTTTCGGTATTGCACACAATCCTGCCGTCGTTCACATATGTACCGTTTACTGAATTCAAATCAATGATGCGGTATTCACCACCTTCTTTTATAATTTCGGCATGTATTTTTCCAACGGCGCTGTTTTGTATTACATAATCCACACTGTCTGTAAGACGTCCAATGAGAATCGAGTTTCTATCCAGTATGATTTTCTCCGATGGACATCTATGGCTTTGAAGATATGGAACCTGACACTGATCCCCGCCGAGAATCATGGTTTTATCCGCAATCGGATTGTTAATCGGTAAAGACCCTTTTGTTTTTGTATCACTGATACTGTCTCCGGGTAAATCCGTCAAGTTTTCCGAATCTTTGTTTTCATATGCGGAAATATGTTTTTGCGTTATCGATTGCGTTGAATCGGGTTTTTTAGTATTACTCATATTTTTGCCGGCAAAGGAATTCCCATGAATGGCTTCATTTACATAACGCTTTCGAAAAAGCGGTTGTTTTCTCACATTGTCTTTTATATCTGATTCCATTGCTTTTTTCTCCTTTGAAAAAAGCCTGGTGACAAGAAAATAGTTCAAAGCGCCCGCAATCAGCAATAAGCCCATAATTGTGCTTCCAGGATCCTTTGAACCTTTAAGCAGCGTATAGAGAAGTATACCCAATATAACAAGGTTAACCAGCCCCAATATGACATAGGGAATGTTATATGCCCTCCCTTGATTGTGATTACAAAACGCTTGCCGATTTTCACTTATAATCAGATTTGTTCCTGGAATATTTACCTTTCGGAAAGTTTTATTCTCTTCGGTTCGCAACGGTGCCGGCACAATATTCTCCTTTTCTTCGACGGGCTGTATTGTAACTTTTTGTTGTTTTAAAAGCGGCGGCTTTATACAATTAAAAAGCTGATCACAACTTATATTTTCCTGTTTCAAGACCTCCAGCAGCCTTTTCAGAAGACTTCCCGAGGCGTCATCCGACAGGCGGATATCTTCAACAAGAAGTTTTTTAAGAAAAGTATTCGGTCTGTCCGTACCGGCTTCATCGGTTGCAACCGGCAGATATAAGAAGTACAAAGCAAGGCTTGACGGTTCGCAGTAAACATATGTTTTGTCCATTACAACCGACTGTATATCCATCAGGTAATCCTTAACCTCCCTTATTAATTTTGCAAATTGCATAATTATGTGTTCAAATTCATGTGTATTGAATACTTTCCGCTCAAGCACACGACAGAAAGGTATTCTGGAGGTAATATCGTAATAAAGCCTCCATTCGTCATTCACCCTTTGGACGGACATTGGCAGTAACATTCCAATTGTATTTTTTTCAATCATGCTAATCTGGTATTCCTTCATCTTATCTTCAAGCGGGATTGAAATGACCAGATAACTTTTTTCTCCATTTGACATATATTCATTTGAATAATCGTAAAAGCTTTTCATTAAAAACTCTCTCCTTTTAATAATTTACCGAAACAACAGGGATTGATTCGCCTGTCAAAGTATCAGCGCCCGTATAAAAAAGGCCAGCGCTATGCAGGGAGCCAGCGGTATTATTGTTCCTTTAATTTTCTTTCTTTTTATTCCCATTATAATTCCAACAACGGAAGAAAAGGAAAAGCACAGAAACAAAAATCCGAATATCTCCACGGGAGTAAGGGCAGGCATGGCAGCTCCAAGCAGCAGAATATCTCCCGGCCCAATTACATTACGGTTGATAAAATATATTATAAAAAGAACTAACACCGGCAAACCGCTGATAAACAGCACATTCGCTTCCCATGAACAGACAAGCGGATATATAATATTTATACTTATCATGCCGGCAATCGTTGTTATCGGTATCCCTGCCGTCCGGATATCATATACCGATGCTCCGCATAGCAATAAAGCGGTGGCTGTTTTCTCAAACAGGTGTGCATGTGCCGGATATAGTTTCATTAACAGAATATGTATAAAAACTATCAACACATCAATTGCAGCTTGTATTACGGTGTACATGCCGGTTTTCCGTTCCTGTTCCGTTTTCTGACGAGGTTCATTCTCCGCTTTCCGTTTCATTTTCATATTCTCCGTATCTTTGCACCTGTATAAGTTCAATGCCGAACTTACGGGCATGCGCCCTGCTTTCCTCAAAAGCTTCATGGTATACTTCGGGCAGTTCGCGGTTCTCGGGGATAACTGCGTACACCACACGTTTATATTCCCCGGAGAGCAAAGACATATCTATGATGTAATCCTTTACCTGATAACTTACAAATTCATTTAGCTTGTTGATATTTTGTTTCATTGCACCTATAACCGCGCTTTTTTTATGATAGGTCGGCAAAAAAGGGTTAAGTGAAAATATTGTATACAAAGTACCGCTTTTACTGTCATGGGCGTATTCGATGACATCAACGGTTTTGAAATTGTAAGGTGTGACTTCGGCATAATCGCCCAACAGGCAAGCCAATTCTTCAGCATATCGTTTATCAATGGTTTTTCCCCTGCCCAAATGCTGACCGGTGGCATTTTTGCTGCCATCAATATTCCATATGCTCTCCCCGCCGGCATTATCCTTTCCGGTTTGTCCTGAGGATTTATCGGAACCCCATGTCCAGGCAAGCATACACGCACGGTTCCTGAGGCGTATCTCCGGAAGCAGGATAAAGTCCGGCATCGGTTTCACCGTATATTCAACAATCAGATCAATGGTTTCCATGTCATTAAAAAAAGTTGAGCTTGATAAGTCCAACCCTTCAATCCCGTCCTGTATTCTGAGCCTATTATCCAGATCCTTAACAGACACTGAAAGTTCCTTAGACAGTCTGGCCTCTAGCATACTCTTTGTAATAATCTCCATTAAGGCTGTTTTCGTTTTGCCGAACAGGGTATCGGATAAAGCAAGGCTTATAAGACGAATCTCACCCATAGGATCCTTTAATACTTTCTCAGCCTCCTGCGACAGCACTTCTAAGGAGCTATCCGTATTCCGGATATTCTGTATGGTATCATATAAACTCCTAATATTTTTATCGGATTTCCCATAAGACGGGATATCATTCGTAAGGGTATGTAAAGATTCATAAAAGGCGCTGACCGTATTCTGCTGCTCCATAATCTTTTCTTTTGCTTCAGTTATATTGTCATACAGTGTATCATGCTGCTCCTTTAAACCTGAAACGGCGTATAAATAACTGTATTGCGACAACTCCGACGCTACCTGGTTTAAAGCGTGCTGTATCCTTTCATATGTTCCCGCAATCCTTATAATTGATATAATGGAAGTGAAGGCAAGAATTACAAGAGGGAGTACTATTGCCGCCTCCACCGTCGCGGTTCCCCTAAGCTTTCTGCCTTGCGGTTTTTCCCTGAAGGAAAAAGAACAGCCCTTCCTCTTTTTCTCCGGATATAAAACCCGGTAATTTTTACGATAATTCAATAACCATACCCCCAGCGAATCCTAATCCGGCCTTTGCCATCCCTGCCCGCGGTATCCGGTATAAACATAAACCTGATAGAAATATCCGCCTCCACAATCAGGAAGGAATGATAGTTTGACATTATAAAATCCGGATTATCGAGGGTTTCCTTCATATTCAGCTGTATCAGATCCGCCGACCGCATCAGCTTGGTTTTCCCGGGAACAACAAACAGAAGAAGCCTGAGATAGTCTATATAGTCAAAAGAAACAACCGCGCCTATAAGCTTCTCTTTAATACCGGTATCCTCTATCCGGTCACTCAGTTTTTTTACCGCGTCTGTCAACTGATTTGCGCCGGAATTAATTAAATCGTTTATTCCGCCTTTCATATGACTTACCATATTTTTATAGGCGGTGCTTTTAAAGATAAAATCCAAAAAAGCATCTGTTGTCTTTCTTTTATACTCTTCAAGCTTTAACCTTGACCAGTTTACCGCCTCGTCCTTTATTGACTCAAATTGCTTTTGAACCGCTCCGGCTGCCCAGTATTTCAAATCCTCAAGACATGAAAAATTATCAGGCAGTTTCAGATTTGCCGGCAGGGATACCGATATACTGCCTAACCCGCCTTCCAGTTCGGTTACAACTTGATCCGCCGGTAAAAAGGCTTCATGAACCATACTGGATACCATCTCATGAACCACTGACTGAAGGGCTTTTTCTCCCTCGTCCAAAACATCATCCTTGGTTTCCTTAAGCCAGTCCGCCGATTCATTAATGATATCTCCCGCTATTCCTGTAAATATAGATTTTAAGTCAAGCTTCCAGGTATTCCGGGTTTTGTAAACCGGAACAGGCTTTCCTCCATTGATATCCTTCATATCCATCCATGATTCTCCTGCCGCCCATCCTGTAAGAATCAGGTTTTTAACAACCGGAACACCAAAGCCTGTCCATCCGGCAATACTTGCCGCAATGGTTAACGCGGCTGCCGTTTTATCCGAATTGGTATATACATGGATTAAATTCAAACCCATACGTATTCCGAATATGGATGCCTGAGCCAGGTTCGCGTTTGTTTTTTCTTTTTTTGCTCCAAAAATAACATATTCGGCTTCGGCCTTTTCATAAAAGGTTTTATTTGGCGCACCAAACAGGTTAATTCTCGGCGTAACTACCTTATCGATATTGGCATTTTTGAATGCGCTTACTATAAACTCATTTACATATAAGCCGTCAAGCAGTGCTTCACCTGTGTCAGCCAGCATTTCACCAATTCTTGCGGCAATATTTCCATTACGGTTTAGTGCTTTTCCATAGCTTACTTCAATATCCTTTTCTTTTTCCTCACATTCGGGAAGAAGCGACTCTGTCTGTACCGAATCCTTTGTATATTCACTGTTCTTTACATTAATATACACTCCATTTTTATCCCGGTATGAAGGCAGCGTTGAAAACAGCTCCTTCAATTCCCTGTCCGATAATTTACCGTCTTCCCCATTATAGATTTTTTGATTTGCTTGATTTTCCTCGTCACTTTCCAGGATATTCTGCTTAACCTTCTTTTGGTAACCTTTATCCTTACTTGTATCAATCTCATTCTCTTCAATGAAAACAAGATTGCACCATTTAAAAAATTCATTCCTTTCCTTTTGATTAATAACCGGCTCAACAGGGTAAGAAGGCTTTTTACAGCTGCCCGCCGTAATATCCATAAGCCCTTTCAACGGCTGTACTTCCTCATGCAGCTGACTGCCGAATACATCTCTTTCAATACAGCCGCAGTCTATTGAAATGTTCTCTGTTTTTATGGTAAACAGTCCAAGACCGTAATTTATTTGAACCATTTTCTCCCGGGCACGAACCAAAGCCGACAACAAGCTGCCAAGACACTGAAGATTCGATTCCATATCTGCCCGTATTTCTGATACAACCACCGGATCCGCATTCAGTACAAGCTTTTTAATATCGGTTTGAATTCTGGTCAGGAAAGCACTGTCGGATTTTTCCGACTGTTTTTCTATTTCTCTATTAATATCTGAGGTCAATTGCCCGATTGTATCGCATCCTATTTTAATCTCATCCAGCAGAACAATTGCCTGTTCATGATACCTTGCGTATTTTCGGATTGTGTTTTCTATTTCTGATATATTTGAATGTACTGCTTCGGCTTTTTCATGTATTTGCCGCAGCCGGAATACACAGAAATCAACCTTTGTCTGCAATGCTTCCCGATCTGACCGGATAGAACTCTTCAGGATGTCTATCTCTGAATTTTTCAGGGAAATCTCCTGATCATACCATAAAATCTCATCCTCAATTTCATCATATTCTCTGCTGCAGGATGCCCTTTTCCTTTCAAGACCGATTATTTCATTTTCCAGTACCCTTATACTCTCCTGTGTCTTCTTTATTTTTTCAATAAAACCGGGCATGGTTTTCCATGCCGCATCCAGGTCACCTTCCGGTGATTCCAATTGCTGAATCTGTTGAATGAGCGCATGGGCTGACGATAACCTGTTCACTGTTTCAGGCGTTGTTTTTAAGTCTTTATCTGTTGTATAGCCATGAATCCGTTCAGACAGCAATAAACTCAGATATACTTGCTCTTCCCGTATTTTTTGAAGTTTTTTCTCTAAATCCATTCTTTTATTTAATAGACCTGACTGTGCCATACAAGTATTAAGAGCTCTCAGTTTCTCGATAAAATTCCCGATTGTGTTTACAGGAGCCCGATACTTCATGAATTGCGTTATTTGCTGTTCCAGAACATAGTCCTCCGATAAATTGAAAAACGGAGTTACGGTAACATCCTCTACCTCAAAACCATATAGATCCACATACCCAGGCATGTAACGGTTTTCCGCCGCAAGATTTTTCTCCAGGAGATCATATATTAAAGCTTCTGTTTCTTCCTGTTCCTGTCCTACCGCCATCAAACCGTAATGTTCCTTCAGAGGTGCGTGAAACTGCGTCAGAGCCGACTGAACCGACAGTTGCACCGCAGCCCGGGCATGCTTTTCTCCTGTCCGTAGCCGTGATATGTCAACTATTATACCTGAAAAGGCAATGAGCGCTGCCAGAATTATGCTCATAAAAACTGTTATACTTCCTTTTAACCTCATTTTTATCTTCCCTCTGTACGGTTCATTGAATTCCGCGGTTCAGCATCAGATCGCGAGAGTATACTTTAAGAAGCCTTTTTGATTAAGTGAAATTACACGTTCAGTTCAGATAATCCTTTATTTTTTGCAGCGATTTGACCAGAGGCTCACATTTTTCTTCCACCCAGGCCCTTGCGCCAGTCTCATCGTAAAGCTGCAGCAAATAGTCTATATTATGGATAAATTCCCTGGGATCCTGAATTGTTTCTTCACAACAAGTTTTTAAAGAAATTTCCCCGGACAGACCCATTGATTGAAAAAAGCCTTTTGCAGGTAATGAATAGGATACTGAGGCGTGAATATTGAGTTTTTGTATAACAAGGTAATTCCGGTATGCAATATCAACCTTAACATCCTGTACAGGCTTTATAATGCTGCGGTAAAGAAACTGCCTTTCAATGGTTTCCCGTACATATTCATTCTTCTTATTTACATCAGTGAACAGGTTCCAATAAAGAGCTTCACTTTCATAAGCTTCCCTGCCCACTATTCCCTCCGCGGAATGGATCCGCCCGGCATCATATCCCCAGAGAAGAGCCCAGTTCTGCGCGTTTTCGCTGACCACCGACTGCAATAATGCCTGCTGGTAATATATCAACCCCATATACACAATGACACAGACGCATAAAATTACAAAAGGGAATATTATGGCATATTCTACCATCATGGCGCCTTTTTGGTTTTCACGAACAGACGGACGCGTCATTTCCTGTATCCGGCGCATCATTCAACAGGTATGGGAGTCGGGGATATGGTGAACGGTTCGGTATTGAATATGCTTTGACTGATTGTTTTGACAAATGTTGTAATCTGGTCCTTGAATAGAATTGCAAGGCCAATTGCAATAGCTACCAATACAATAATTTCTACAGTATTAATTCCTTTTTGATTTTTAATGAAGTTTTGGAATAATCTTTTCATATTTTATTTCTCCTTTTACTCACTAAAATCCTTGTGAAAACTGCATAATCGCCGGTGTTATAACAATCAGCAGTATAGCCAGAAACATAAGCATTAAAGGAAAAATAAGCTTTGACGACGCGGCTTCACCCATTTGCTTTGCGGCGTGCTTTCTCATTTCCCATGTCTCATGTGTCATCCTTTTAAGCTCATCAACCAATTTATTCCCACCGATCTTTGAATTCTGCATAATCATGCTTGAAAAGGAAGAAATCTCTTTTACCTTGCATCGTTCGGAAAATTCCTGCCATGCCTGACTTTCATTTACTCCTGACGCAAAGTCGTCCAGAACTGTTCCAAGCTCCATATACAGAGAAGTTTTATTATCGGAATCCTTATAAACGCGTTCAAGTGCCTGTCTTAAATGCATTCCTGCATTTATAAGCAAAGTCAGCTTACTTATAAATACGGGAAAGTCAATCATTAATAGAAGCTTCCTTTTTTTTGCCCTGTCATCCAGGTTTTTATCGGCCAAAAAGAACAGCGCAATACCGGTTATAGGCACTACAGGCATATAGCTCCATCCCGAACCGGAAATCGCTCCGAAAAACAGGGAAACGAATATACCCATAAAAAGGTACAAAAATTTTTCCGCCCAGTGTACTTTCAAATAGTATTGTGAATACCTCGTACCGTAAACCATAACCACACGTTGATACAAAAACACATGATATGTCCCGCCTGCAGCAATATGTATCTCATCAAACAACCATAATCCAAACGCAAGGAAGTTTTTATAGCTGTATTGCTTTGTGTCCAGGGGAGCCAGTTCTGCTGCGTAACGCTGCTTTACCCCTCCGTTTAGTATAACAAAAACAAGCAATGCAGCTGTCATGGCAATAAAATATGAACTGTTCACCATCCGCCTCCTTCCTAAACCCGGATGTCCATAATTCGGTTGGATACAAATATACCTATACCAATCATAAGCAAGGATAAAGTCATTATAATCCGTCCCGCTGCCGTTGAGAATAACGGCTCCATGAATTCTCCACTCATTTTGGAAATAAAAATAACCATTACAATGGGAGCAATTGAAAGTATTCTCTGTTCCTGCTTTTTCCCGGCAAGAACGGTTTCAATCTCCTGTTTGGTTTCAATCCGCTCGCTAATCATTCTTGAAGTAGTCCGGCTGACTTCAATAAGGTTTCCTCCTGTTCTTTTACATACCGAAAATACATCCGCAAAATGATGTATCTCTTCAATTGAGGAACGCATTGCAAGATCTTTTAATATATCCTCAATATTTTCATTCATTTGAAGACGTTTTATAATGATCCCGGTTTCACGTACTATGTCTGACTTTTTGTTAGGGTATAGATTTTCAAGTGTTGTATTGACCTGTATAAACGCCTGTTCTACGGATTTACCCGCCGATAGCGAGGAACCCAGATAATAGAGCATATCCTTAAACTGGAGCCTTAATATATTGCGGCGTTTTTCCATCAGTCCGTTTTTCTTTACTTTAGGATAGAATAAACCCACAATGGCAAAGGCTATAGCGATGCTGCCGTTTCTGTAAAAAACCCAGCCGATAATTGACATGGCGCTCACACTTATACCTGCATACAGCATCCATTCCATTACACCGTAGGTGTACTTAAGATAATTCTCCTGATGAAATGTACTGCCCTTAGTCTCTTTATTCATACCACTGCAATTCTCCCCAAACGAATTGTTTCCATGGAAATGATCCTATAAAAATTGTAAACTAATGTCAATCGTTTTGGGCAAATAACCTGTTTTTTGGTATAAACGGTATAATTCTTTTATTCAAACGAAAAAACAGTCGTTTCACGCAATATTTTTACATAATAAAAGCAGATAACCAAATCTGCTTATTCGGATATCTGCTTCATCCTGAGACAGGCGACAGCCCATCAATGATTCTCGTTAGATTAATTATGGCCTTTGGAGCGTCTGATAACTACCTATTTACCACATTTATCGGACTTTTCCGTAAATACCGGTTCAGGTTTTCTGCGGCAACACCTTTGCTGTGTGAAAACACTTTTCAGGACAGAAAAACTGTATCCCTGTCTTTTTCCAGAACAACCGAGAAAATACTTCCTTCTCCCATTTTGCTTTTAACGTTTATTTTACCACCGTGCCGCAGTATTATAATTTTTGCAATTGAAAGACCCAGTCCGTGTCCCCCTTTGTTCCTGTCGCGGGATTGATCGGCTCTGTAAAATCTGTCAAATACATTATGCAAATCTCTTTCAGAAATGCCGCAGCCGCTGTCTCTTACAGAAAGAACAACCGCATTTTCTTCATTTTTTAATTGAATCTCAATGCTTTTTCCCGGTTCGGTATATTTCTGCGCATTATCGACAAATATCCTCATCGCCTGCTTTAGCCGGTTCCTGTCACCAATAATCCCAATACCCTGATCTATGGAGTTATCTATTGTATGCTGTTCGTCAACCATCCGGGTTTCTTTAACCAATTCTTCCATCATTTCACTTAATGAAAACCTCTCCTTGGTAAGAATTAATGTATCCTTATCGTTTCTGGCAATAAACAAAAGCTTATCCACTAATTCTTTCATGTTATCAGACTCTTTACGGATAGCTTCAATTGATTCCTGCAATACTTCCGGATCTTCCTTTCCCCACCGTTCCAGCATACGGGCATAGCCCTGAACAACTGAAATGGGAGTTCTCAACTCATGGGAAGCATCGGAAACAAACTGGTTTTGCTTGTTATAGGCATTCTCAATTCTATCCATCATGCCGTTAAAGGTAATAACAAGTTCCTTCAGTTCATCCTTGGCATTGGTAACATTTAACCGCAAATTCAAATTCTGTGCCTTGATTTCCTTTGTCATTTTTGTCATTTCGGAAATAGGATATAATACATTCTTTGTCATGGAACGACCCCTTAAAAATATAGTCA
>CAZSVI010000058.1:0-22955 GCA_964610205.1 uncultured Oscillospiraceae bacterium | reverse complement strand
AACTTCAGTGCCGTTTTGTCCTGTAACGCCTGAAAACACTGGGTTTTCAGACAAATTGTGGTGGAGGCGACGAGAGTCGAACTCGTGTCCAAAACCATATTCACAAGAGCTTCTCCGGGTGCAGTCCTTGCTTTAAAATTCCCGCCTTATAACGCCCAGGGACAGGCTTTATAATTTGGTAGCTTCATAAATCCCACCGGACTCAAAGCTTTACCCGGCTGGTTCCCTGACTTATGACGCCAGCGACCCGAGGTGCAGGAACCCCGGACTGACGGGCTGCGTTATATTACGCAGCAGCTAAAGCGAAATTATTATCGTTTTTAGCGTTTATATTTAAGTTCCCGTTTTTTTAAGAGGCCCACGAGAATCCTCTACCCGCTGCTCCAGTTTCAACAATTCCGTCGAAACCATTACGCCCCCATATTCTGTTGCTTAGGAATGAGCGAATAATAAAAGGAAAATAACCGCTTAAAAATGTGAATTTATTATTTGGTCATTCCTTAAGTATTATACCATGACTTTTATATAAATACCAGTAGTCAAGAATTCCCTTTGTAAAAAATTCCCTTCCGCCTTATCCGATTCTCCCAGGGAATCTGTGGTAAAGATTCTTCGCTTCGTTCAGAATGATACACAAATCTTGTTCAACTTATATATCAACAGTTTATTGATTATACTCTTTAATTCTCCGGTTAATTTCACGTTTTGCATCCCGACTGGCAATGTCCTGGCGCTTGTCATACAGCTTTTTCCCTTTGGCAACGGCAAGTTCCACCTTAACCCGGCTGTTTTTGAAGTACATCTGCAAAGGAACAAGTGTCAATCCTTTTTGCTGTGTATGCCCTATCAGCTTGTTTATTTCATATTTATGCATCAGAAGCTTGCGATCCCTTAACGGATCCTCGTTGTATATATTTCCCTGCTCATAAGGGCTGATATGCATGCCACTGATAAAAACTTCCGAATCCTTTATATAGGCATAGCTGTCTCTAAGGTTAACCTTCCCCTGCCTCACGGACTTAACCTCTGTTCCGGTTAAGGCAATTCCTGCTTCATAGGTCTCTTCTATAAAGTAATCATGCCTTGCTTTTTTATTCTGCGCAACCGTTTTTATTGCTTCTCTTGCCATGTATCTTTCCAATCCAATCATTGCATTAAAAGTGTTACCATATAATTATAAATAATAAAACACCGGAGTATCATTATATACTTAATATTAATATAAATCAACAGGCAGGCGTTCTTAATTCACACGCTGCAGGGTTACTGTTCATGGGGGATACATCTTTTTCATATGATGCTATACTTCCCATAACTCCCTTTTGCCCGTTGATACCGCCAGAGCTCCGGCATTCAATATTTCCATGATTTCTTCCTTTGTTTCAACCAACCCTCCGGCTATAACAGGCATGGGCAACTGCTTACTGATACGCTTTATTACGTTCGGCATGGGCCCCGGCATTGCTTCAATCATATCCGGTTTTATAGCTTGGGCGGTTTTAATGGAATTTACATAAGACATGCTGTCTATAAGGAACGCTCTTTGTATGGTAAATATCCCCTTATGCATGGCATATCTTATATTGCTGTTTTTAGTACTGATAATGCCATGAGGTACTATTACTTCACAGATATAATCGGTCGACTTGGTATCCCTTCCGATTCCCTCAAGAAAGTCGATATGAATGAAAACATATTTCCCCGCATTTTTTATTTTGTCCACAATATCCTTAATATTAAAAATGTCGGCATGCAGCAGGAATATGGTTGAAACCTGTGAATTGATGGCTTCATCCACATCTTCATCTTTTACAGCCGCTATTATTGGATTTTCTTCAATACGGCGGATAATTCCATTATGCTTCATATAGTCCTTCCTTAATTTAATATAAATTTGCAGCTAAACAACTATATAGGAAAAATCACAGTTCAATCTTACTTTATATAATCATTTATGTCAACAATGTGCTTTCCAATATTTGATAAAGCTCTAAAGCTGAAAGCTGACAGTTAAGTATTTTTAGAGGTATTTTTAGACAGTACAAAATCATTATTGAGTATTGTAGACCGGGCATTATTATGTTATGATTAAAACCGAACCGATAAACTAATGTGTGGAGATACGGAGTCACATTAAAGCGAAGGTGTACAGCTTTTGTTGATGTGATTTTTTTATGCGGTTTATAAGTATGGGAGGAAGAAGCATTGATGAAAACCGGCGGAAGTTTGAAAAACAAAAAATTATTCATTCTGGATATGGATGGAACCTTTTATTTGGGAAACCGAATCTTTGAAGGATCATTACGCTTTATTGAGAAACTTAGGGAGAGCGGAAAATCGTTCATGTTTTTTACAAACAACTCATCGAGGACATCGGAGTATTATATAAAAAAACTTGCCCGAATGGGATGCATGATTAAGGATAATCAAATTGCCACATCAGGGGATGTTACAATACATTATCTTAAAAAATTCTATACAGATAAAAGAATTTACCTCCTGGCTACTGATATTGTTGAAAAAAGTTTCATAAGCAGCGGAGTTTGTCTTAAATCTCAAAATACCGACGCTGTAGTGGTTGCTTTTGATACAACCCTCACCTATGAAAAACTGTCCCGGGCATGTACATTAATACGAAATGGCAGTGATTTTATCGCCACCCATCCGGATTGGAACTGCCCTACGGAGGATGGGTTTATTCCCGACTGCGGGGCAATGTGCGCATTCATTACCGCATCTACCGGAGCAAAACCCAGATTTCTCGGTAAACCTTACAGGGAAACTGTTGACTATATATTGGACAGAACCGGATTAAGCTTGGATGATATCGTATTTACAGGCGACCGGTTGTATACGGATATTGCAGCAGGCTATAATCACGGTGCTGCCAGCCTTCTTGTATTATCCGGCGAGACCAAACCGGAAGATCTGGATAATTCCGAAGTTAAGCCGGATTATATATTCCCGGATCTCGGCAAGGTCGCGGAGATTCTGTAGGCCGGGAAAGAGTTTTATGCCAGGCCTCTTTGAATCTTTTTCCTGAGAAGTAAAAAAACAAGGAATGTCAGTACTAATATTGCACCGCAGTTCATTAATACGCTGTTCCATACCGCCTGTTTAAGAATTAAATCGTTCACGGCGGCAAATGTCCAGTAAAACGGCGACCAGTAAAGTACTGGCAGCCATTCGGGTGACAGTAGTATGGCTCCGAGTATAGACGCCGCAACGGGCATAAAAGTCATTTTCATGCTGCTTATGGCACTTATCTGGTCATTGGCTATAACTCCGATAACAAAGCCCAGAATAATTCCAACCAGGGAACCGCACATAACAATAAGAATGAGCATTGCAATATTAACATGGGTAAACCCGAATATCAGCATAACTCCAATGGACTGGATAACCGGTATAATAAATCCCAATATGCTTTTTCCGATAATAAACTCCATTTTCCCTGCCGGAGATACGTTAACAGCACCGATAGTACCGGATTGTTTTTCTTCCACAATATTAAAAGCAATCATCATTCCGCCGAAAATCGTTGTCATGATAATAAGAGAAATGGCCCCATACTGAGCAAGAGGGGATACATGCCAGCCAATGCTGCTGAACCTGACTTCCAGCGGCAAATTCCTGTCATTATTATCAAGATGCATAAGGATCTGCTGCGTTACTTCCAAAGTTCCGGCACTCTCATTGCCTTCCAGTATAATCTCATACTTTTCCCCGTTCTTTGTAATACCCACAATATCATCGTTTTTCAAAATCCTGTCGTGTATACTCCTGCCTTCCTCTATCACTTCAACCCTGCCAATGCGGGAAAGGTAACCGATGGTTTCATCTCCCACCCCTTCATCAACGGCGAACTGGTAAGTGGTGGCTCCCGCAGACGGAACAAACAGGCTGAGAACAAAAGCAAGCAAAAATGGCATGATTATAATAAAAATAACCATAAAATCCCTTAGACCGCTTTTCAAATCCCGTGCCGTAATAGCCATTATTCTTTTAAGCATATCCTTACCCCCTCGCTAGACTCTTTTCATGTACTTTATTGGCAATGAAGAACAGAACTGCCGATGCCGCCAGGTATCCCAATACATTTGTATAAACCAGACCGGAATTGCCTGTTGGGAACAGTACTTCCCTGAACGCAAAAAGCATAGGGTAAGTAGGTAACACTTTTATATATATTGGAGAGAATGAGGGCATATAGTATGAAACCACGGTTAACCCCAGTATAAACACCAATACGAATATACCGGTCATTGCCTTGATAAAACTGTCGAAGATTCCCGCAACGATCAGGCCCAGCATCGAACCAACAATACTGGCCGCGGTGAGCAGCAGCATAAACTGAAGATATTGGATATTGAGTCCCATTATAAGAATGGTTGCAAGAAGTCCGGATACCCATCCAAAGAGTATAAACACCACAACTTTCGACAGCAGGTATTGCCATATGGTTGCCGGAGATACCGCATATGCTTTTATGGTTCCTTCCTCCTTATCCTGATATATATATGCCGCTATCATAAAAAGACCCATAAATGCCGATTCCATGACAAGGAAAACAGGCAGCATGCCCTTGTTTACGGGTATGTTAGGATTATTGCTCTCAAGAATTGTAACGAAACTGTTTGGTTCATAGCCTGCTTCAATAGCCGCCCATCCCATAATATGTGCTTCCATTATATCTTTAAGCCTGTCACTTTCATACCCCTGCGTTATGAATTCCATAACCATTTTATTGTTGTTCACGAATATATTTAATCCTATACTGTTCCTTTTTTCTTTCATATTGTTTATAATCTCGTCCCGGGATTCTATTATGACCATTTCGTCCTCCCGCATCTCTCCCAGAACAAAGTCGGCCATAGGCCCCTCCGCATCAACGTATACATATACCGGCGGCTCGTTTTTGAATTCATCGGGAATGAGGTATACCGAAGTTATAACAAAGGCCGCAACAAAAGCCAACAGAATATAAGTATAATAATTTTTCATTGAAAGCTTGATATCTTTCAGGATAGAAGCCCATAATTTCATTTATTTCAACCCCCTGCCGGTTACCTGGATAAATATCTCTTCCAGAGTGGCTTCCTTCGTATGCATTGTTTCAAGGTTACCAGAGCCGACAAGCATACTGAGTTCATGTCTTTCCTTTTCATCCACAAGGGAAAAGGTCCTTTTCCTAAGCTCTCCATCCTCCCTGTATTCCATTTCAACAAGCTTTTCGCCATATTTAAGCTTTAGGTTACGCGGAGAATCAATAAGAATTATTTCACCATCGTTGATAAAAGCAACTCTGTTACAAAGTTCATCCGCAACAAACATATTGTGTGTTGTTAAAAAGATGGTCGTCCCGTTTTTATTCATACGGTAAATGATTTCCTTTATATTGCTTGCGGTTGTGGGATCAAGACCGGTAGTGGGTTCGTCAAGGAACCATATTTCAGGATTGTTCAGCATGCTGCGTGCGAAAACAAGCCTGTGCTTCATGCCCTTGGAATATTCAGATCCTTTCTTTTTCATGTCCTGTTCCAGCCCGACCATTTTTAAAAGCTGTTTCGGATCATTAACGGGCACATCATACAGTTTGGCAAAGAATTCAAGATTTTCAAGAGCCGTAAGCTTCCCGTATATGTTGGGCTGTTCAAAGGAAACCCCTATTTTGTTGAACATCTCCGCGCATGGCTTTTTTACATTGAACCCGGCTACGGTTACTTCACCTTTTTGAAGCGGCAGCAGTCCTGTTAGTATCCCCTGTGTGGTGGATTTCCCTGCCCCGCTTGGCCCCAAAAAACCCAGAACCTCACCTTTTTCAACCTGGAATGAAGCATCCCTTACAGCGTAATTTTCATTATTTCCGTAAGAATGCCATAAACCGTTTACATTGATCATAAATAACCCCCATTTCTCCGGTAGAATAAGCAACAAGACTTTTCAACTCTTTATATATGTAGTTGTTTATGTTTATATCCATTCCTTCGCCATCAGCTAATTTTACCCCTGTTTCGCTCAAAGAAAATAATACATATCATAAAGGAAACAATAGAACTTTTCACTCATTTTACTATCCCTATATCAAATTTATGATATAAACTTGATTATATTATAACAGCGGAAGCAATTGCATGCAATTGCTTCCGCTGTTTTTCCGAGACGGGGGCACTCCTTAAAATTCCAGTAATTCTACAAACAAATCCTGAATGTTTTTATTTCATATGGTTTTATCACAAAGTTAAAGCATTTACCCGATACAGAAACTTCCTCCAAGTCGTTCTCCATGAGGCCGCATTCCCATACTTCGGAGATTTCTGCAGCAAACGTTGCCGTTACATTTGTTCTTCTATTGTAGCATTCATAAAGCCTGACAATAATATCCCCGTTGTCTTCCGCCTGTTTTACAACTTCAACGATAACATTTTCCCGGTTTACACCAACAAGTGAATATGCTTCCGGAAGGTTTCCCGAATGGGCTTCTTCAATATAAGTGCATGTGCCTGTTTATAAATCAGTCGCCTTCCTGTATCATTGCCCTGAACCAAAAAACATCCACCTCAACATTGTCCACTGTCATTCTAAAATCGAGCTGAGACAGCTTTTTTGAAGCCTTTATAAGATCCATCACCGGAACCGCCTTTCAACAAAGACTCTTTTCCTGGTTTCCGCCATTCAGTGCACATCTAAAAACCTCGACAGCATTCTCCCTGCTAAAAGGCTTGTAGCCTCCGACCTTCATAGTATATCCCATCAAAGCTTTTTCAGCCATTGTCTCAATATCCTCTTCTGTTAATGAGCTTTTGACTAACTCAGTCAGAGTAGTGGTAATACCGAGAGACTTGAAAAAACCTCTTAGTTCCCTTACCATTTTACTTTTAATATCTTTATCCGATCTGTCAATACCAAACATTTCGTATCCAAGGTGATCCAACTTTCCAACAGTATCCTGGTCACTGATGAATTGAAGATAAAAAGGCATAATACACGCAAGCCCTGCACCATGAGAAGCATCAAACATTGCCGACAGGGCATGCTCCAGCATGTGTGATACCCAATTTCCCTCACACCCCGCACCCAGTATACCATTCAACCCTATCGTACTTGCCCACATAAGGTTTGCCCTTGCATCATAATTATCCGGCTCGGCTATTGCTATGGGCCCCCACTTTATAAGAGATTTCAATACTCCCATACACATTCCGTCGCTCACATCATTAGTGTTTGAATTATTCATATACTGCTCAAGAACATGACTAAAAGTATCAACCACTCCGCATGCTGTCTGCCATTTGTTAACAGAATATGTATGCTCCGGATCACATATGGAAAAGATCGGCCTTGCCCAATTATGAGAACAAACCAGCTTTTCCCCGGTATCACTATTTGTGATTACAAAATTCCCGTTACACTCCGACCCTGTAGCCGCAAGCGTAAGTACTGTACCCAACGGTATGCCTTTACTTTCAAACATCCCTTTCCCGCTTATATAATGCCATATACCATCTTTGTGCGGATTTGTAACTATCATTGCTATTGCCTTTGATGCATCGATAACACTTCCGCCGCCAACGGCGATTATAAAGTCACATTTCTCTCCGGCAAATACAACTGCCCCCCCGTCAACCCATGTACTCCTCGGATTGGGAATACAGCCTGAATACATACAGTATCCAATTCCCACTTTATCAAGCTGGCCTATAACCTGATTCAGCACTCCGTTTTTTCTGATTGAATCACCACCCATAGTAATCATTACTTTTTTGGCTTCGGCCTTTTCCAAAAGCTCTCCCATACAATCGACACTGCCCTTGCCAAAAACTATTGAGGTTTGCTGCTGATATATAAAATTTGAGTATGACATACAAAGCACCTCCATATATTAGTGCATATTTGTTACCAGCATACTTACAATCGTTCATTCATGAATGAACGGTTATTGCTTTTACCAGTTGAATCAATAACTTTGCGGTATCTTTTAAATCATTGACCGATATACTTTCGTTCATAGTGTGAGGGTTTTTTACACCCATCCCTATAACAACCGCACTAATACCCGCTTCATTGAAAATATTGGCATCTGTTCCCCCGCCTGAAGCATGTGAACGAAATTCCAGGCCCGCCCCGGCACATGCCTTTTTAAAACAGCTTACAACGTATTGATCAAGCGGTATATCATATCCGGAATACTGGCTGTATACATGGAAGTCCGCCTCCGCTCCATATACCGAAGCAGCATCCAAAACACATTTTCTCATATGCTCGGTTTGCATTTTAAGGCTTTCCGTATTATGGCTCCTCACCTCTCCTATTATGGCAACTTCGGGACAGACGATATTTTCGCTTGTCCCGCCCGATATAGTTCCAATATTGGCAGTAGTTTGCTCATCAATACGAAGCAGTTTCATATCCGCTATACTTTTAGCAGCCACTTGAATAGCGGATATTCCGGCTTCCGGATTTGCTCCGGCGTGTGCCGCTTTCCCTTTTATTGCTACCTCTATTCTGTTCTTGTAAGGCGCCGCTACCGTTAAATGTCCCGGCTTCATACCTCCATCCACAATATATCCAAGTTTTGAGCGTAAGATTGAACAATCAAAAGCCTTCGCACCCAGCAAACCTTTTTCTTCCATTACTGTAAACACAACTTCAATGTTCCCGTGTAAAATATTATTATCGTGCAGTATATGCAGCATCTCAAGTACACACACTATGCCCGCCTTATCATCGGCTCCCAGTATACTTGTTCCGTCCGAGGTAATTATATCGCCCCTTAACAGGGGAATAATTCTGCCGCCCAGTTTTACCGTATCCATATGGCAACAGAACATCACCGCCTTATATCCTTTGCCGTTTTCCGGAATAACCGCATGTATATTTCCTGTATTGTCTACACTATATGCAATATCAAGAGAGGTAAATTCCTTCTGAATTACTTGTGATAATTCATTTTCACTACCTGAATAGCTTAAAATTGATGCAAGTCTTAAAAAATTATCAACAAGCCTCTTTTGATTGACCATACCGACCCCTCTTAAGCAGTATTATTGTAAAGCAGGTAATTGATACAAAAAGTATAATTATTGAAATAAAATATACCGATTTCGGATTCAACGGATACAGTATACCACATAATCCTGCTGTCAATATACCCAATATTGATGAAAGAAGGTTCACAATAGAATATATCCCCGCTCTGTCCTTGCCCTCGGTTGTTATTGCAAGCGCGGCGTCCAGGACCGATTTGAATATACCAAAGCCAACAGACGTAACAACAATTGAAACAATTGCAGCCGGAAGACTTCCCGAAGGAATAATCACAAGCATGACAATACCCGCCGTATTCAAAAGAGCCCCTGTTATCAGGTTAATAAAGATATTCAGTCTCTGTACCAGCGGATTTATTATTACCATAGCGATAAGCATTCCAACCGCATATACCGAGCCCAGTATTGATATGGAAGCCTCATCCAGATTCAATGCATCTATAAAGTATGTAGCAAAATACAGGCTGTTATTTGTGCCTATGATATAGTACACATAAAATATGATACTTGCAATCACTGTTAATAAAGCCGCCGGATGCCCTGCCAGAAACCTGTATGAATCACTGTAAATCCTGATTGCCGCGCCGGGTGAAAACCTGCCGCTCTTGTTTTTAAGAAGCTTCTCTCCAACTGTGGTCTCCTTAAGGAAATGATTTCTTATAAATATCAATATAGTCATGCTGATACAGGCAAATATGAGAAAAAACCTTTCCGCCCGGATTATACCGCAGAGTTTTACAAAAAAACCCGCTACCGGAATAAGTATACCGGCTGCAACAGTAATTATGTTGAACAGGTTAAATGCAATTATACGTTGGTCATCATCCGAGTCCTCCACCATAATAAGATAATATGCCACACTCATCACCTTGTTGGCATTGGTTAACACCATGGCAACCAGCGAAAACCAGAAACTGCCGCTGATTGCATATATCAGCGGAGGTACGGCGGAAGATATCAGGTCAAAAACAAACGTAGCACGCTTTCTTCCCATTCTGTCCACAAGGGGCGCCGCAATAATTGAGAAGAATATGGATGCCGCAAAACCGGCAAGCATAAGAATACCTAATTGTGCATCAGTTACACCATTAGCTTTCATGTAAAGGCTTAAATAAAAGAAATATAATGAGTACGGTACACCCCACAGTGGATGGAAAGCTATACATACCAGAGCATTCCCATTGAGTCTCAGAATGTAGTTCTTTGCTGAAATATAAAGCTTCATTTTTTATGTAATCCTATTCATCTATACATATTCGCATACGATGTTTTGCAATATCGTTGCTAAGTGCAGTAAAATCAAGCCGGTTTTCAGACTTGACATGATCAAGTATATCATGCGGTATATTATGCCCATTTGCATATGCGGCACAAAGTGCTCCGGCAAGCGCAGCTACTGTATCCGTATCCCCGCCGGCTGAAGCGCCAAGCCTTATAGCAAGCCATACATCTTCCTTAGCGTACATAAATATCCCCAGTACGGCAGGACATATGTCTTCAGATTCAAGCCCCACACCAAAAATATTATAGATGAAATCAAGGAGTTCATCGGCAGTATTTATCGCCGGGAGAATCTTATGTAAATATCTGATCCGGTGTGCCGAAGAAGCTGCACACATCCTGTATGGAGCAAATTTAATCCCCATTTCCGCACCTTCAAGTGCGGCATTAACAACGGATTCCGGTTTTGCACCGTCAAGTGCCTCCTGCATCGCAAACGCATAGGCCATTGCCGCTTCAAGAGCAGTCGAGGTGTTATGTGTCGGTATACAGCAGTTCAGAACGCTTTTTGCAAGAAATTCCCTGTCCTTACCGCAACCGCAAAGTACTGCTGAGGGTGTCCTCATAATACCTCCGCACGTCGTACCGTTAAGCCCGGCCTTGTATGGGTCGCCACCTTCTTCTATCCACTTCAATGCTTTAAGAGAACTGGGACCGATATACTTTTTTTCAATCGCGCCTGTTTCCTTTGCCCATTGCAGGAGACAAAGCGCAGTCTCTTTTATACCAATGTATCCTCTTGTGCAGTATTCTTTTATAAGATACAAATTCTGTTCAGTATCATCGGTTACCTGTGCAAATCTGAGATTACTATGATGCAAGGATACCTCTGGGGACAACAATCTATCCACCTGTCCGAATTTTTCCCTGATTTCCTGTCTGGTCATGAATTCCACAGGCATTCCTGTTGCATCACCGACCGCGATTGCCTCAAGTATGGAACGGATTATCTTTAGATTCATTTGCCGACACACCTTTCCAAGTTCAAGAATTTTCCTCGACAAGTCTGCTGATAAACCTGTAAGCATCCCTCAACCGGTTTTCAATATCCTCAAGATAATACCTGTACGAAGGTTCCAGTGTATAGTATCCATGATAATTGCCCAGTGTTTTTATTAACTCATCCCAGTCTATATCTCCCTGACCTGCCGGAAGATGCTTTGAACTATCCTTAAAATCACTCAGATGAATATGCATCGGCTTTACAATCCTGATAAATTCCACAGGATCCTGGGAAGCTTCGCACGCCTCTGTCGTATCAACCATGGGCTTAATTGCCGTGTGTCCTCCGAAGGATTCAATATACTTAAGCAGGGCTTCTCCGCTGCTTCCCGGCCCTTTAGGGTTGTTCTCCATTGCCAGGGTAATGTTTTTTTCCGCACATAAATCGGCCAGGTAAACCATGTTTTCTATTACAGGTTTCTCCAATATTTTACAATGCTGCGGAGAAGGCGGGTTATGCGGATGTATCACAATGATTGCAGCTCCAAGCCTTGAACACAATGTGACCAAATCCCTGCTGAATTTGCGTCCGTCAGCGCTCATAGCAGGGTGTGCCGTGTATAGCATTGCAAACATGGTAAGGGGATAATGGACAGAACAAACCTCTACACCTGTTTTTAACGCACACAACGCAAAATCGTCTGTAACGTCTGAAAATGCCTGGGGCATGAGTTCCGCATACCGGAACCCTGCCCCTCCAATTAATTCTAACGCATTTTCTGAACTTAGCGGATATAATGCCGCCGTTGAAAACGCATATTTGTACATAAAAATCTCCCCGTCATTTATTCCATTTCTCTTTTGAGTTCATTAACCGCGTCAGAAAGAGCATCCTTCGGGCTTGCCACATTCTTTTCGATTTTCTCTACTGTTTGATAAATAATGGAGTCCATGGTTCCCATCTGCTCAAAGTGCCAGTATGACCAACTGTATTGCATCTGGTCAAAGGCAACTTTGTACATTGGATTTTCACTTAATGCCTTTTGTGCGATATCTAACTCCAGGCCGGATTTCCGTATTGGAAGATAACCGGTATTCAGAGCAAACTGGGTTTGGTTTTGTGCGTCAATAAGGTATTGCATAAGCTTCCAGGAACCATAGTCAGCCTTTTCATCCTTGTTGAACAAAACAAGAACATTTCCCCCCAGCGCAACAGACTTCTTTTTAAAGTATGGCATCGGAATCGCGCCTAAACTTACCGTCTGTTCACCACTCCATCTGGTTATACGATTGGAGGTAGACACAATGAATGCCGCGTTTCCCGCAAGAAATGTCTTTTCGGCATTTGTGTGCTGGCTGATAGGCATTATCTTTTCATCAGCCATCTTTTTCCACCATGTTGCAACCTCAACTGCCTGTTCATTGTCAAATACAGGTGTTATTTTATTATCCGCGCCTATTTCGATTACAGAGTTTTCATTCTGATTCAGCATTGTTTTGAACAACCACGGAACATCACTAACCTCAAATCCCCAAAAGCTATCGGAGTTATTGATATTTCCGTTTTGCTGTGCGGTTTTTGCTAATTCATACAGTTCATCCCATGTTTCGGGAGGATTGCTGATATCAATACCCGCCTTATCTAGTATATTCTTATTGTAGTAAACTATAGGAGTAGAAATGCCATAGGGTAATGCACATACTCTGCCATTATATTTGCAATATTCCCATAAACCATCAAAAAAATCATCCTTATCAAAGTCCGCTTCATTAATTTTTCCTTCAATGAAGTAGTTATCTCTTGCACCTGTAAAAAGAGGACCTGCGGACATGAGCGCGACATTCGGCTCAGTATTTGACAAAAGGGCTGCGCTTACTTTATTGGCAGTATCAGCGTAGCTTCCGGAATATGAAAGCTCAATCTCAACTTCATCCTGTGAAGCCAAAAAGCTTTCAACCAGGCTCTTGAAGGTTTCCCCACTGTTGCCGGAAATAGCATACCAGACGGTAATCTTGACCTTTTCGCCGGGACTTAATACAGATTTTTGTGTCGTTGGTTCCGCTGTCGTCGGGTTTTCCTTAGTTGTGGCAGCTGCCGAACTGGGTTGAGTCGTAGTAATGTTCGCAGTCGTCCCTTGCTGTACGCCGAAGTCACATCCGGCAAGCATACCAACCAGCATAACAAACATAATGCAGAACCCAATGATGCCAAACAACTTCTTACTTCTCATAATGAACTACCCCCTTTAATTAATTAACCTATTTATTGGTTTAAAGAATATCAGGCAATTATGCCATATATTCAATAAATCTGTTAGGATTTTAGTCCGGTCAATGTCAGTGAGCGAACAAACTGTTTCTCAGTAAATATATATACTAAAAGTACAGGTATGATAGCCATGAGTGAAGCCGCCATCATAAGCTGATACTCGGACGATGTTTCCTGTACAAGATATTTCAGCCCTATCGGAAGTGTTCGAAGCTCAGTCCTGTTCGTTACAATCAACGGCCATGTATAGCTTCTCCAATGGGTTAAGAACGCAAACAGAGTTGCCGTACTTATGGCTGTCACGGAATTTGGAATCATCACTTTCCAAAGCATTGAGTAGTAACCGCAACCGTCAATTCTGGCAGCGTCCAGAAGATCATTGGGAATACCTACAAAGAATGAATAAATCAGTATTGTTGTAAACGCACTGAATATTTGCGGAAATATGATTCCGGCATACGTATCCACAAGCTTTAAGGAGCTTACCAAAAGGAACAAGGGTATCATGGTTACCACAGCAGGTATGAACATACTGCTTTGAATAAAAACAAATACTTTTTCCCTCCCTGGGAATATCAGCTTTGACAGCGCATAAGCAGCTGTAACCGATAGAACAATCTGAATAACCGTTTGTGTTACCGAAATAAATATACTGTTTAAATAAAACCGCCAGAAAGGAATTTTGGCAAACACCTCATTAAAATTCCTGAAGTTAAAGGTACTTGGAATCCATCTCGGCGGGTAGGTATAAACATCGGCGGATGTCTTGAATGCCGACAGAACCATCCAGATAAACGGAAACAACATTATAACCGAACCTGCTGCGAGAAATATGAAAGCAACCATATTATATCGTTTGAATATATTTTTCATAACATGTATCACTCCTTAATCATAATGCACTGTCTTTCGACTGATTTGTTTTTGGACAATTGTAAGCAGGAAAATTATAACAAACAATATCAGAGCTGCTGCGGAACCTCTCCCCATTCTGCCGTTCTTAAACGCCTGTTCGTATATGTAAACAACCAACAGCATCGTGGAGTTTAAAGGTCCCCCGTTCGGCGTCATTACATTAATTTCGGTAAACACCTTAAATGAATTGATAATTCCTATCATTACAACAAAAGACAATATCGGTGAAAGCAAAGGAAGTTTAACTTTGAAAAACACCTGTGAACTTTTTGCACCATCAATACGGGCAGCTTCTTCATATGACAGCGGAATGCTTTGCAAACCTGCAAGAAACAGCACAATATTATAACCAAGTCCCTTCCAGACAGAAAACAAACCGATTGAGAGAAGAGATGTGCTTTCATGGTAGAGCCATTGAAGTTTAGATATCCCCAAAGCTGCCAGTATCTGATTAAAAGGACCTATACCCGGGTCATAGAACCATATCCATATAAGGCTTGAAGCAACAATCGGTACCACAACCGGAGCAAAGTATATGGTTCGGAGTATACGTTTAAATGGAATAACTGAGTCCAAAAGGACTGCTACGAACAGAGAAAGCACAATATCACAACTAAGCTTGAATACGGAATATGTAAATGTGTTTACTATGGCTGTTCCAAACTTTTTGTCACTGAATAAATATTCAAAGTTTTTGATTCCGACAAAATCCTTAACATTAGTTATAAGGCTCCAATTTGTAAAGCTTATATATACTACTTGTACTACAGGCAATACAAACAGGAAAAACAGAACTATAACAGTAGGCAGAAGAAACACCGCTGCAGCCAAAGTCTGTGCTTTTTCATACTCTCTGCCTTTTAATATGAATTTTCCGGACATAAGAACACACTCCTTATACTGTTATAATAGACGGTCGTGCAATACGGACCAGATTTGGTAAATATTCAAATATAACATTTTCATTTTCCCGCAAGTAGGGATTTCCATCAATTATAATGTGTCCGTTTTCTGCCAGTCCCTCGATACTTACTTTATCCCCCGGGCCAAACAATAAATGCTCAATCTCAAGGAAAGACCCTATGCCTGCATCGCCGCTGTCAATACTTACAAGGATCCTGTCAGATAAAGCAATAGCAGCTTTTTGCTGTAAATACGCCGAGTAGCATAATGCACCGGTTATGGCTCTGCCGTAAAATCTGTCTGCCTCCAAAGGAGATACTATTATCTGGGCAGGATTTGAAGTTTTAAATTCCACAGGTTTATTATTCTTTATGATCCTGAACCCATTATCAGTAATATTTCCGGAAGGTGTTTCCGTACTTTTTTCATTTCTCTTAAGCAATGCTTCAACAGATATGTTGGCAACCTTACCGTCAATTGTTCCCAAAAAAGTATTTCCAATTACAACATCGTTAAATCCGTATCCTATATGTCTTCTGCAGCTTGTCACACGTATGGCGCCGGCATTTGTCAATTCTATATTTTCAGGGTTAAATAATCTCAGGTTGTTTGATTTGACCGAAACTATCGGGCCAACATTGGCAGTGCCTCCCGCAATCCCCATTATAGGAATTGAAAAGCCGCCTGAAATAAGAGCATCGGCAACATATGCCGCCAGTCCATCACCGCCGACACAAATAAATAGTTCGGGCACACATGAAGCAAGTAATAATACTCTCCTTTTTATACCATTCTTATAGTCCGAATAAATCTCATCTCCTGTTTTTATTGCATCAGTCAGGTAAAAACCCCCGCTGGAACCAGGACATGTATACACTTCATGATTTACCAACCTTTCGGTAAGTAATTTTCCAATTTCTATGAACTTTTCATTGTTACCCGCACCGGGATTGAATAAAACGGCAACTCTCATCTTACCTGTCTCCCTAAGGCTTCAAAACAATTTTAAGGGCTTCTGCTTTCTGAAGCAGTTCAAAACTGTGCTTGCCCTGTTCAAGCGGAAAGCGGTGTGTAATCACCTTTGAGAAAGTATCCGGATATTGTTTTATCATTGCAAGCGCATCCACAAAATGTCTGATTGAATACCCATAGCTTCCCACAACCGATACTTCACGATAATGAACCGAGTATGCATCAACATTTAACTCCACACCCTTTGGAAGCCCGCTAAAAACCAGCACTGTACCTCCATCGACAACTTCTTCAACATACTTGTGAACAAGTTCAGCCTTATTTACGGCAATAATAATGTTGTCATATTCATCAGCTTTTACCTGACCGGGCTCATAACACTCAATACCCCATTCGGAGATCAACTCCCGTCTCTTATTCATAGGTTCTATAACAGTTACCTGTATTCCCTTGCTTTTAAAGAGTAATGTAAATAACACACCCATGGGACCGCTTCCTACAACAAGCACTTTACTTAATGAGGTAATATGCAAGTGTTCGATACCATTCAATACACACGCCAACGGTTCAACCAGCGTATATACATCATCGTCCCTCTCAATTCTGAAAACACCCTTATTTATATAATCCGTCGATATACCAATATATTCGCAAAAAGCTCCGGATTTAACAAAACTCTTATTCCGGCACAGCTGCCCCGCTGATTTTAAACATATGTCACATTCTCCGCATTCATTATATGGCGCAACAACAACCATATCTCCCACATCAAACCCACAGTCCTTTGGCGCTTTATGTACCATCCCGTAAAATTCATGCCCTAATATGGTGGGCGGCTTAAAAAATGGATGTCCTTTGATGTACGTTTTAAGATCTGTCCCACAAACGCCGCATCCTGACACTTTTACAACAAAATCATCTGCAGGCTCAGGTATATCTTGAATTTCCAGCTGCTCAATTCCTGTATACATTAATGCTTTCATTTCGGTATGCCCTTTCCAAGTTTGTTTAATGATAACTACTATAAATTGAATATAGATACTATATATGTTCAAAGATTAGTCTTGCAGTAACACTGTCGGTAATAAGAGTCTTTATAAACCCGCATCTGGCGGCTGCAATAATTCCGTTTACTTTGTCAGCGCCTCCGGCAAGACAGATTACTGATTTAAGAGCGTTTAACCTGCTTATTTCAAAAGCAATATGATCATACCTGTCATCAAAACTGAATATCTTCCCCCCAGGATAATAAAACTGGGCCAGTATATCTCCGCATGTCTGACTTTGTGACACCTTGAGAATATACTCATCGGAAAGTTCGGAAATGATGCTGGTTGCTTTATCCGGCGGCTTCCCAAGTCCAATTACCGCTACATCCAGGCCATTCCAAAGTTCCTTTAAATTTTCAAATCTTTCCTTTTCTACTTTTGTAAGCGGAAGTTCTCTTTCTCTTATAGTCGGAATATTGGTAAATAACCCCCGGCATTTAAACTTTTCACAAAAACGGTCAATAATCGTATTTATCTGCAGATTTGGATTATCATCCCCCGATAATCCTATCATCGGAACAAAGTACATCGCACTGTTGCCGTTAGTAAATGACAACTGTAATGATGTTTCATACAATGTCTTTCCCCAGCCTATTCCTACTACATTACTTTTTGAAAAAACCTGAGGAAGGTATTCTGCAGCAGCAATTGCTATCACCTGGGAAACCTTCAAATCAGAATCTGCGTTAGAAGAACTTATAGGGGCAACAATTACCTTCTCCAACCCCAATCCTCTTTCTAATGCAGATGACAATTCGTTTGAATCAAATTCCGATGGAAGATGCAAGGTGAATTTTACAATACCCATTTTCAAGGCTTTTTCAATCAGGCGGGAAATCTGAGACCTTGACAAATTCTCTATTGCAGCTATTTTCTTTTGATTCATACCTTCTTTATAATAGTACCGTGCTACGCGATATAGAGTTAATAGATCAGATTGTCTTGGCATACTCGCATCAACCCCTGATAATTGAAATTATAAATAATGACAATTTCATTCAAACAGCGCGGCAAGATCATCTATTAAAGCAGCAGGATTATGACTTTGAAAAATATTGCGTCCGAATGCGAATCCACCGGCTCCGCAACCAAGCGCATTTCTGGCAACATCAATAATATCGCTTCCCTTTGGACCCCCTGCCAAAATTACAGGCACCGGACAGCTTGAAATAACATCACTAAATCTCTCCGTATAAAAAGCTTTTACGACGTCCGCCCCAAGTTCTGCTGCTACCCGGGCTCCATTCACCTGAACATCATATGTAGCGGTTTTTGTAAAATCTTCGCACAAAATTTCGGCAATCACAGGTATTCCCAGTGAATGATATGCGTCAATGTCCCTTGCTGCCTGCTGGATGCTCCTGTAATCCGCGCCGCCCATTACAACCATCATCAATACGGCATCAGCACCAAGTCTTATAGCCGTCTCAGGACTTACATGATTTGCATGAACATTTGTATATTTGGATGACATCATAGAACCGCCAAATGAAGTTCTGAGTACGAGCTTCTTTTTTAACAATTCACCATTAGTCATTTTATCTGCCAGACCAACATTTAAAATAAAGCCGTCTACTTTACTTGATGATAATGAATTCAACAAATCCACAGGCTTTTCAAGCCCTTGAATAATTCCCCCCTGAGCATGATCCATCGCAAGGACAAACAGTTTTTCCCTATTTCCAAATAATCTTGCCAGATTTCGCTTTAGTCCGTTCAAATCAAGCACTCTCTTTCTGAATATTATTATGCACATTTGTGCGTCAATTAATCCCTATATATAATCTATAATATATTACGCCTACTGTCAATACGATTAGGTGATAATGCACAAAATCCCCTTTTCAATATTTACCATATTTATTTATGCAGTTGAATCTCATAAAAACCTTGGATAGGCACACCTGATAAACCTATAACCGAAAAACCGTTTTCACCGTCAAGGCCGCGTGAACTAAAAAAGGGATCAATACTGAAACAGGGCCATAATTTTAAATCGGTACGTTAAAAATTTGAAGAAAGCTATCCTGACATGCAGCTAAACAGGCAGGAGCGTAATTAAGAAACCTCCTGCTATGAGACTCGCAATATTAGCAACAACTGCATGGCAGATTCTACGAAATACTGTATGCTCCTTTATTAGAACAGCTAAAGCAGCTATTTCCGTGAGAAATACAAAAAATTCTCCTATAATAAGGGAGAAAATCAAATAACTTTGCGTTAAAGCGAAACTATCCAGCCAAACATTCAGTAAACCCTGTGTAACCAGATTGAGGATAATGAACAGAATCCAGCTTCTTTTTCCCCTGAATCCAAACAACCAGAAAACCGCACCTTCTATAAGCAATGTAAACAATACGCGCAGCGACACAAGTATAATAGAGCGGGCAGGAAGAATTCCCGGAGTAAGTGTTCTGTTCTTCAAGTTCAATGTGAAAACATTCCGATATGACTGTACAGGAATATCTATGTCATAAAAATAACCATTATCCCCATCCGTTATTGCCAGAGTATAGTTACCGTTCCCCTGCAAATCCTGTGAATAGAAGGTATACTGGGCTTCCCAGGCCGTTTTTCTCATACGGGCCTCCACCCGTGAGCCTTCCAGATAAATGGAGAGATTTTCGGGAGGGTTACTGATAATAATGATAATGGACGGCGGTTCAGCAGCATTAGCATAACATATTATTGTCAAACCGATAAAAAGAATTACATAACATATTAAAGGTAACAGATATTTTTTCATTACAGCCATAGCTTTTTCCCTTCCTTTTTATATATGTTGAATTTGAAATTCAACATATATATTACTTAATTGATGCACCTTCAAATCTTTTAGAATTCTTATGGCCACCCCGTGAAAACTTCTAACCTGCCCTGAATAACACCGATTCCTTTTTAAAAAAGGCAACGGCCATATACAGAGTCATAAGAACATACACAACCGATGAAGCCAGAGCCAGAATCAACCCCGTATAATTAATCATTCCTTCAAGGATCATCTTGAAGGCGGAAATGGTATTCAGCACGGGCACCAGATACATATACAACTGAATATCGTTTGCCGGCATCATCATTGTCGCATAGGCCGGTATCATCACCACAAAGATCAGCAATGAAAGATAGGACTGCGCCTCCTTGAAGGAGCGCGCATAAGTGCTGATGGCAAGCTGAATTCCGGAAAAAGTCATGCCCAGGAGGATCGTAATCAATAATGAGAGCAATACGGCGGCAGGCGGAAGATGGATACCCCCAATATTCCCTGCTCCCATGGTAATGGATTCAGGGCTAATCAGAAAGGAAACAACAAAACCGCTTAATGTGGATATCAGGCTGAACAATGCAAAAAGATTTATGGTAAAGTATTTTCCCAAAAGCAGCGATAGCCGGCTTGCACGGGTAGCCATCAAGGGTTCCAGCGTCATCCTTTCCTTCTCTCCCGCCATTAAATCCACCGCTGCCGGAATGCCGCCAACGGCAATCAGCATCGCAATCAACATGGGAAAGATCATTGCCAGCATAAAATTGCCGCTGCTTGCCTCAGAAATATTCTCTTTTTCTGCTGCCGCTGCCGTTAATATTTCAGTATCCAGGCCAAGGGATTCCAGCCTGGCTTTTATCGTTTCCCTATTGTATTGCTCAATGGCACCCTCAAGAACTTTGACGGCGCCTCCCGACCGGGTCCGGGAATCATCATACAATATACGTATACTGAAAGGCTTTCCCTGCTCAATCCTGGATTTAAATTCCCCGTCCAGAACAACCACCAGTTTGATGTCTCCGTTCCGGATAGCCTCACGGGGATCGGCCACAGGATCCATAACGATGATATCCTTATCCTGCATGGCTATATTGTTGATTAAAAACGACTGCGCCTCCGGGGTGGCACAGTCCTGTGTCAATGCAACGGTTATATTCTCCGTCATCTCTTTGGTCATTTTTTGAGTTCCGCCGCCAATGAGAAGCATCAACACCGGCATTAATATGATAGGGAGAACAATACTTGAAAAAATCGTTTTTTTGTCCCGCAGTATATCAATAACCTCTTTTTTAAATACAATCCATTCAAATCTTCTTTTCACTGTCTTTCACCTACCAACCGGATAAATATTTCCTCTATTTTTTCGCTGCCGTATTTTGTTTTAATCTCCTTCAGTGTCCCCTGCTCCACAAGAACTCCATTATGGATGATGCCGATTCGGTCACAGAGTTTTTCAACTTCATCCATGGTATGACTTGAGAGGATAATGGTTTTTCCCAGCTCCTTCTGCATTTTAATAAAGATCTGCATCTCGTTCATGGCGCTAACATCAAGCCCTGCACCAGGCTCATCCAGAAGAAGGATTTCCGGGTCATGGACAATGGAACGGGAAAACGCCGCCTTTTGCCGCATACCCTTGGAAAGCTTTCCGGCTCTACGGTTAATATATTCTTTCATATCAAAAACTTCCACGAGATAATCAATCCGCTTTTGTGCCGAAGCCCTGTCCATGCCGTTGAGCTCCGCAAAATAGCGGATGTTTTCAGCTACGGATAAACGATCATACAAACCGCTTTCACCGCCGAAGAGAATCCCCATGCAGCTTCGTGCCTGATCAGGCTTTTCACGGATATCAATCCCGTTGACGATAACAGTTCCCTCTGTTGGCTTCAGCATGGTTGCCATCATACGCAGTGTGGTGGTTTTCCCTGCGCCGTTCTCACCCAAAATGCCAAATATCTCCCCTTTGCTGATGGTCAGGGTAACATCCTTTACCGCCTGAACCGTACCGAATGTTTTTGACAGATTTCTGATTTCTATCATATCTGTATCGCTCCAATGTTCCAAATTATAAAAAGCACCGGCCATAAAAAAGCCCCTGATCGCAAGAATCAAGAGACACACAACCGGAAGAAAAACTGTATATTTGATGTTGAACGTGATGACCATTTTTCTCTTTTCATAATAACATACTCCTCCTATAAAATATCACTTACTATTATATTGCAAAAAATCACCTGTTTCAATAATTAAGGGAGTATTACATAGCTGAAGCACGAAAATAAATTAACCGAAATAGGCATGGTACTTGGGTAGTTGGAATTGCAGCCGCGATAACAAAACTAGGAGTGCGCTCGGAAAGTCGGGTATGCAGATTTTCTATTCAGTTTTTCGCGCAAATTCTGCAAAAAAACGGCGAATATCTGGATATTTAACGCTTTTTTTGCAGGAGAATGCGCGGAAAAATGGACAGAAAGATGCGTGCGTGACTTTTCGAGCGGACTCCTAGAGGATGTCCTTGAAAATACTCTTACTTTGAGATGGTACAGCTTTCTAAGTGGAGAATCCATGCCTAATTGAGATATTAAGGAGTGATTTTCCGTAATATGCATTGTGTGCCTTACATTGGCATATCTTAAAATCCGATGATATTTTTATGTAATGTATTGTATCATTTACTATCTTATAGTCCCCAAAATTATAAAAATATCAAGGGTTAAAACCTTGAAACCCTTGATATTCCCTGGTACACCATCAGGGGCTCGAACCCTGGACACCCTGATTAAGAGTCAGGTGCTCTACCAACTGAGCTAATG
>CAZSVI010000057.1:16916-23206 GCA_964610205.1 uncultured Oscillospiraceae bacterium | reverse complement strand
TCAAAAATCGGTGTGGAAATAACAGACAGCCCATATGTTGTTGTAAATATGCGTATTATGACACGAATGGGTAATAAGGTTCTTGAGGTACTTGGGGAGGATGGCGATTTTGTACCCTGTCTGCATTCGGTAGGGGCTCCTCTTGAAGATGGACAGAAGGATGTTCCGTGGCCTTGTGCTCCGATAGAGCAAAAGTATATAAGCCATTTTCCGGAAGAAAGAACCATATGGTCATATGGTTCGGGTTACGGAGGGAACGCTCTTCTCGGGAAAAAGTGTTTTGCGCTGCGTATTGCTTCAGTTCAGGCACGGGATGAAGGTTGGCTTGCCGAGCATATGCTTATATTGAAGATTACCGATCCTGATGGAAATATAAAGTATATTACCGGAGCTTTTCCAAGCGCCTGCGGAAAAACAAACCTTGCCATGCTGGTTCCAACAATACCAGGCTGGAAAGTTGAAACAATAGGTGATGACATCGCCTGGATGAAATTCGGCAAGGATGGCCGGCTGTACGCAATTAATCCGGAAGCGGGGTTCTTCGGGGTTGCGCCGGGAACATCAATCCATTCAAATCCCAATGCAATGAAGAGTATCAACAGAAACACCATATATACAAACGTCGGGCTGACCGATGACGGTGACGTATGGTGGGAAGGTATTGAACGCGAAGTACCGGATCACCTTATTGATTGGAAGGGGAATGACTGGACGCCGGTTTCGAAGGATCCTGCGGCCCATCCGAACGCAAGGTTTACGGCACCGGCTAGCCAGTGTCCGTCAATTGCGTCCGAGTGGGAAGATCCGAACGGTGTCCCTATTTCCGCTATTTTAATAGGAGGACGCCGCCCAAGCACAATTCCTTTGGTACATGAGAGCTTTGACTGGAATCATGGAATATTCATGGGTTCAATTATGGGATCTGAAATTACTGCCGCTGCAATCTCAAACAAGATCGGCCAGGTTCGCCGTGATCCGTTTGCGATGCTTCCGTTCATAGGTTACCATGTTTGTGATTACCTGCGGCACTGGCTGGATGTTGGAGCAGCAGCCGAACAGGATAAACTGCCTAAAATCTTTTATGTGAACTGGTTCCGGAAGAATGAAGGCGGGAAATGGTTGTGGCCCGGTTTTGGTGAAAACAGCCGTGTGCTTAAATGGATTTTTGAAAGGGTTTCGGGCAGCGGTAAAGCTGTAAAAACACCCATTGGATATATGCCAGCCGAAGATGCCATTGATACTACCGGCTTGAACGTAAGCAGTGAAGATATGAAGGAACTTCTGAAGGTTAAAAATGACGAATGGCTGAAGGAAGTTGAATCCATAAAGGAACATTACGCCGGCTACGGATCTAAATTGCCGGAAGAAATGAAAAATCAGCTTGACGATTTGGAAAAACGTCTTATAAAGTAAAAATATCAGACTGAAAAAAGCCGGTTAACAGGTTGTATAGCTTGTTAACCGGCTTTCGTGTGTGTTAAGATAATATTGTTAAGGATCTAGATAATGTGTTAATAAAACAGATATACTGGTTTTTGGAGGGAGTATATGAACTGGAATAGCGTTATGTTTGCTTTTGGGTTGACTCTTTTTGCGGGTTTGTGTACAGGAATCGGAAGTGTAATGGCTTTTTTCGCTAAGAAAACAAATACGCGTTTTTTATCAGTTGCCCTTGGTTTTTCTGCCGGTGTCATGATATACGTATCAATGGTAGATATTTTTTTTAAGGCACAGGAATCCCTTGTATCCGCTCTGGGAAGTAAAATGGGACAATGGATAACCGTTGGAGCTTTTTTTGCCGGGATGCTGCTCATAGGGTTGATTGACAGGATAATACCTTCACAGGAGAATCCGCATGAAGTAAAGTTGGTGGAGGATATAAATAAAAAAGAGCAGCCTGCCGATAAATCCAAGCTTATGAGAATTGGTGTCTTAGCGGCGGTAGCTATTGCCATTCACAATTTTCCTGAAGGAATAGCAACCTTTATCGCCGCCATAAAAGACCCCGCACTGGGAATCGCAATTGCTGCTGCAATAGCAATACACAATATTCCTGAAGGTATCGCGGTATCCATACCGGTGTATTACGCAACGGGAGATAAAAGAAAGGCCTTTCTGCTGTCTTTCCTTTCAGGGCTTTCCGAACCGGTTGGAGCGTTGTTAGGTTTTCTGATCCTGATGCCGTTTTTAAATGATGTTTTATTTGGAATTCTTTTTGCGTCCGTGGCGGGAATTATGGTTTTTATTTCTCTTGATGAATTACTGCCTACAGCGAGGGAATATGGAGAAGCGCACCTTTCGATATATGGTCTTATAGCAGGCATGATGGTAATGGCGGTAAGCCTGCTTCTCTTCCTGTAAATTTATCAATCGCTCAGAATATTCCTTAATTATTCAAACCGAAGAAAGGATTTATTATAAAAGTTTTTTCTATTGACTGTTATATACGGCTACAATATAATGGAAACAGAAATAAAAATAATCAGGAAAGGGGTGTTTTTGTGGAAAGAGCTAATATGAATATTGAGGTGACCTGCAAATAACTGAATAGTGGTGGAAGGCGGTTTAAGCCTTCCGCAAACAGAATGAATAACCCTGAGTCTGATAAAGGTTAGGGAGCCTGTGTTTGTTTCAGGTTCCTTAAGGTATTTCCCGAATCATTTATATATCCTGTATTATTTGATTTGAGGCCGGAATACGGATTATGGAATACAAAAAGGCACGGTAAACGGTTATCGTGCCTTTTTAATGTCCGCAGATATTTTCTACGAGGCTTAAATAAAGACCTCAGCAAATCATCGTTTCCGCCGGTATATAACCTTGTTACGGTGTGTTGCAACTGCTTTCTCAGTTACTTCCGTTGCTATAAACATGACAGAAGGGTTAGGGTTCAAAGGAGTGTGGCAAAGTGAAATATAATAACGCAAAAGACAGACTTCCCGATTGGCTTCTCAAGCAAATTCAGGTTTACATTCAGGGAGAGGTGGTGTATATACCGCGAAAAGAATCAGCCAGAGCTAAATGGGGTGAAACGAATGGTACACGAAAGCATTATATGAAGAGAAACCTTGAAATTGTTAAGAAATACAAAAGCGGGGAAGGTATAACGGATTTATCGGTTCAATATAGCCTTTCCGAGCATAGCATAAAGAAAATTTTGACAGGAATGAAAAAAGTTATTTAATAAAAGCGCTTATTAAACAGGGAAGAAAAGCCCGGCGATATGTCCGCCGGGCAAAATATTTATTCCTCAGTTACTTCCTCGTTTATTTCATCACCTTTTTTTGCTCTTTCTATACTCCAGATGAGTCCCCCACCCAGAAAAACAAAAGCAAATACCGTCATAATCCAAGCAGCAAATGGCATAAAATCACCTCCAATTATTCAGCTTCAACCTGCGGAGTTTCACTTTCCTCTGCAATCTGTTCAGGTGCTCCTTTAAACAATGTAAAGACAATGCCCAATATCAGTGTTAATAAAACTATTCCCCAGCCGCCGATAAGCAGATATTTCTGATCATATCCGCCATATGGATTTGCGATATTTTCAATAAGATAGCGGACAGAGGTAAATAATAATACCAGTGGGGTAATATATCGGATCATAATATCCCACCATTTGCCGATTATTGTCGCAGTACCTTTATTGAAATAATCACGAAGCTTTTTGGCTCCAAAAATCCAGCCAACCATTATACACTCAAATACACCGATTGCAATAAGATTAAAATCATTAACCCAGTGGTCCATTATATCAAGCCAGTACAAACCAGCTTTTGTAACGAATATCAAACCCCCGGCAAAGCCGATTACACAGAACCAGGCTGTTGTTTTTCTCTTATTCCATTTAAATTTGTCCACAAGACCCGTGACAATGCCTTCAACAATGGAAAAAGCAGAGTCTATACCCAAAGTAAACAGCATAAGGAAAAAGATAAGGGCAAAAAGTATATGTATAATACCAGGCCCAGGCAGATTCACAATTGCCTCAGGATATGTAGCGAACGCAAGCATAACACCTGTGTGCCTCATATCCGCAATCGGTGTTCCTGAGACCATCTGCATATAGCCCAATGTTCCGAATACCGCAAATCCTGCTACAAAGCTGATAGCAGCATCAGAGAAAGCGATAACCATCGCGTTGGAAGGAATATCGGTGTTCTTTGGCAGATAACTGGCATATGCAACCATAATCCCAAACAGTATACTCAGACTGAAGAATACCTGTCCGTAAGCTGCCGCCCATACTTTTATATCCCCCAAAGCCGCCCAGTTAGGTGTAAGATAATAGGCAATCCCATCAATACCACCCGGCAGCGTAATGCCGCGGACAGCCAGAATAATCAATAGAATGATTGGCAGAGAAACAGTATACTTAACTACTTTACCTACAGATTTAACACCATTCCGGATACACCACCAGATAGCTATCCAGGCAACAATCAGACCAAGTAACGCGGGAATACTGAAACCTCCGAGAATACCAGGGCTGTCGGATATACCCAGTATGCTTTTGCCGGTAAAGAATGCGGCAGCGCCTCCCTCAATACCTTTCCATGGTAGGGTGACAGAATAAATAATGTAATCCAGAACCCAGGACATAACTACGGCATAATAACAAATGATTATGAAACTTGTAGCCAACGCCCACCATCCTAATACTTCAAAGCGTTTATTCAGGCTGGCAAAAGCAGTAGGTGAACCTCCTTGAAACTTTTTACCGATTGATAATTCAAGGATAAGTAAGGGAATCCCGGCCGTCAGCATTGCAACAAAATAAGGAATAAGAAAGGCTCCTCCTCCATTGCTGTAACAAATACCGGGAAATCTCCAGGCATTGCCCAATCCTACAGCTGAGCCGATTGCTGCAAGAACAAAAATACTGCGTGAGCTCCATCGATCTCTGGACATTGATTGATACACCTCCAATATTCATTTGACACTAATGCTTAGCATAAAGCATTTATCATTATTTGGTGATATTATATAAAATATATGCATAAAGTGTCAAGTATTTATAGAATTTTACCAAATTTATACCGGTTTCGGTTATGAATAAAGTCCTACATTAGCTGTAATTAAGCAGCAGAAGTTTTCCTGCGCCAGTGAATTGAATAATTTCTTCGGGGATGATACAATGTTTACGACTATAACTGATAATGCGCTCGTTGCGTTGGTTGAATAGCTCAAAAGGTATATGAAGAAAATAAATCCAGCTTCTCCATTTCTATAAATAAAGGCGGAAATGTTTATGAAAAGAATAATACTTGCACCGGATTCCTTCAAGGGAACAATGAGTTCCATAAAAATTTGCAACATTATGGAAGGTGAAATACAAAAGCACTATCCGGATACGAAAATTGTAAAAATACCGGTGGCCGACGGCGGTGAGGGAACAGTGGACTGTTTCCTCGAGGCTCTGGGAGGAAAGAAGGTACAGGTAGAAGTATCAGATCCGCTTTTTAATAAAATACATTCTTATTATGGAATCCTTCCTGATCATACCGCCGTTATTGAAATGGCTGCAGCTGCCGGTCTTCCGTTGGTTGAAGGCAGGAAGGATCCGAAGCTCACAACAACTTACGGTGTTGGGCAGTTGATTAAAAATGCCATAGTTGAAAAAGGCTGCAGGAAAATAATAATAGGCCTCGGGGGGAGCAGTACGACTGACGGCGGAGTTGGAATGGCTTCCGCCCTGGGTGTTAAGTTTTATGATGAAAAAGGCCGGGAATTTATACCTGTTGGCGGAACAATGGGGGTAATATCCCGGATAGACATATCCGGACTGGTTAAGGAACTTGCGTTGTGTGAAATAACCGGTATGTGTGATGTGGATAATCCGTTATTCGGAGAGAACGGAGCAGCCTATATTTTTGGTCCTCAAAAAGGAGCAGACAAGGAAAGTGTGGAACTTCTGGACAAGAATCTTGAATATTTTGCCAATCTGCTCAGAACACAGTTGAATTTAGAGGTTGCATTACAGCCGGGAGCCGGCGCGGCAGGAGGTTTGGGCGCGGGAATACTGGCTTTTCTGAACGGAACTCTCCAGTCAGGAATTGAAACGGTCCTGGATACGGTCGGATTTGACAGCCTTCTAAAGGGGACCGATTTAGTCTTTACGGGTGAGGGGAAAATTGACGGACAGAGCCTCAGAGGAAAAGTTGTAGTCGGAGTCGCCCGCAGGGCTAAAAATCAAAACATACCCGTAATTGCCGTTGTCGGTGATATTGGGGATGATACCGACGGAGTATACGATACCGGAGTTACCGCTATAATGAGCATTAACCGTGT
>CAZSVI010000057.1:0-16906 GCA_964610205.1 uncultured Oscillospiraceae bacterium | reverse complement strand
CCTTTTAAAATCGCCGCATCCAGGTGTGAGACCGATCTTGCGAAAACGATGGATACTGCCATGAGGATAATAAAGCTCTCAAAATGAACCATATAACAATCGATAAAAATTTAAATGGTGAATACTAACAGCGGGTTTGGGAAAACTAAAGCTATAGCGTGTTTGCTTTATTAAAACGCCTGTGTCGCGTTGTACATAAAACGCACAAACCAGTCGCTTTAGCGTCAGCATTTCGGCACGCAATTTGCGAAAGCGCTCATTGAATTTTGGAGGGAAACCATGCCCATTATTGCCGCTGTTATGATACGTTCCTTTATTGGCTTCTTCCTGCTCTTGGTTCTGGTAAAAGTGGTCGGCAAGCAGCAGATAACTCAACTGACATATTTTGACTATATTGTAGGTATCACAATCGGCTCTATCGCGTCCACCCTTTCGGTTCAGGTAAACGAGAATGCCTGGTCAACCGCTGCCGGTATGGCCGTATGGACATTCCTTGCCTTATTGCTGGCCGTTATCGGTTTGAAAAGCCCCAAACTCAGAAAGATAATTGAAGGTATACCTGAAGTGGTTATTCAGAATGGAAAGGTTCAGGTTGACATCCTTAAAAAAAATAAGCTGTCTATGGAAGGATTAATGTCCATGCTTCGTGTGGAAAATGTGTTTCAGACCGATATTGTTGAATTTGCGGTTCTGGAACCAAACGGCAAACTAAGCGTCCAGCTGAAGTCACAAAAACAGCCCGTAACTCCCGGGGATTTAAATATACCAACCCAATACACCGGACTGCCCACCAATATTATCGTAGACGGAATACTGGACATGGACGCCTTGCGTGCCGTAAACCTTACAAAAGCATGGCTGGAGCATCAATTGAGGAAAAACAAAATAACGAAGCCCGATGATATATTCCTCGCGCAGTTGGATACACAAGGGGTTTTATATATTGACATGAAAGATAATCACACAACCTATACAATTCAAACATAACCGTAAGCTATATAAAATGAAAAAAGTTTTTGGACAAATGCTTACTTTAAAAGTGAGATATAATCACTTTAATCGGAAATTTTCAGGTTCTATTGTTTTAAATTCTAAAATATGATAATATAGAATCAAAAATAAACAGAGGTTTATTATTATGCAGGTGCTGAAGGATGAAATCCGCAAGAATATACTCTCTTCGGCTAAAGAACTTTTTTACCTGAAGGGGTATAATAACGCTTCCATTCGTGATATTACGAAAAAAGCGGGTATCACTGTAGGAAATGTATACCGGTATTTTGATAATAAGGAAAGTATCCTGGAGGGAATCGTTCAGCCCGTATACATCAGAATTATGGACTTTATCAAATTTTCAGAAAAACTGCTTGAACAGGGGAGGAATAAATCCTTTAATGACTTCAGAAGTATTATCAATCGCTCAATTATAGATATTTCCAGGGAATTCAGGCTGGAGCTGTTGATATTGTTTACCCGAACGAAGGGAACCCGGTTCGAAAAAACCCGCGAGGACCTGATTTCGGTGATTGAAAACATGATATACGAAGGTTTGTTCAAAAAAAACAACCTGCAATATGGAGAAGCTGTATTTTTATCCAAAATTGTGGCACGAACATTTTTAGACGGCTTGTTCATGGTGGTTTCCGAAATGGATAACAGCGAAAGCCTTGAAAAGATGATATATTTGTTGAATGATTTTTATTACAACCATTTGGATATCAGGTTTGAAACAAAGAGTTGATTTTTTTTACTTTAAAAATAAACGAGTGTTTATTATACGAGGTGGAGGTTTATGAAAAGAACAATATATTTGGTGATTATGGCAGGTTTAATATCTCTTACGGCGGCATGCTCCGATACACCCGGCCTTCAGGCTGCTGAAAAATCCGTACCCGTGGAAACAATGCGTGTTTCGGAGGAAATCCGGCAGCGGAAATCTTCTTTTATAGGAACGGTTCAGCCGGGCAAAACAGTCCGGTTTTCATTCAAAACCGGCGGGCGGATAGCTGATGTATACGTTGAAAAAGGGGATAGGGTAAAAAAAGGGGATATAATCGCTTCCCTTGAGAAGACTGATCTGGTTTACGTTGAAAATTTGGCAAAAGCCCAGTTGGAGATGGTTAAGGCTCAATATGAAAAGGCTTTCAACGGAGCAACCGCCGAAGATATAGAACAGGCAAGACTTAATGTTGTAAAGGCAAGGGATGCGTATGAATATGCAGAAGACCGTCTTTTGGAAGTGGAGCAGCTTTATTTAAGCGGGACGGCCTCCAAACAGGCGTATGATCAGACGAAGCTTGAACGGAACATCCGGCAGTCAGATCTGAAACTGGCCGAGGAAATAGAGACGCAGGTGAAAAATGGCGCCCGGTATGAGGAGATTAAAGCTTTATCGGCTCAATTGGCAAGCGCTGAAACCGAATATGAATACCGGAAGGGTTTGTTGGCCGACGCCGTGCTTAAATCCGATATGGACGGCGTAGTTATGGAGGTTCTGGCCGAAAAAGGAGAAATAACGGGGTCAGGTTATCCGGTGATGGTAATCCGTAGTGAAGAGAAGATGGTTTATGTTGGCGTTCCCGAGAAAGAACTGCCGAATATTACTTTGGAAACCGAAGTTGTTATTGAAAAGGAGGATTTGAAACAGGCTTCCGAAATTGTCCGCATTGCGGAGATTCCGGATAATATAACCGGTTTATATAATATTGAACTGGTCGCGGATACTATGGATACCCCTTTCGGAGCGAGTGTTACGGTAAGCTTTTCATATGGAACACGGAAGGCCTTTTTCATACCTATATCCGCTATTCAAACCGGCAGTGCGGACTATGTCTATACGGTTTCAGAAGGCCGGGCTGCCCGGAAATCCGTTAATATTATAGCAGTTGATAATTATGAAGCCGGCGTTACAGGACTAAATGAAGGAGATTCCATTATTATATCCGGTACCGGCCGTATTTCATCAGGTGATCTTGTTACGGTTAAGGAGGGAAACCATGATCAGGCTTATTGAGACAACTATCCGCAACCGTAGGATTACCCTGTTTGCAATCCTTTTATCCTTTATTTTTGGTTTATACAGCTACTATATTACTCCAAAACAAGAATCACCGGATATCAGTGTAACCATGGCGCTTTTAACAACGGTATATCCCGGAGCGTCCGCCCAGGATGTGGAACGCCTCGTAACAAGGAAAATTGAGGACAAGGTTATAGAAGTGGAGGGCTTTCAGAGGGTGAATTCCAATTCCCGTAACAATCTGTCCGCAGTAGTATTGGAACTGGAGAGCGGAACGGATGTGGATAAGGCCTGGAGTCAGCTCCGGCAGAAGATGGACGAGCTTCAGAACAGTCTGCCTGAAGACTGCGGTGAAATTAATATCAATACCGATTTATATCAGACTGCGGGCATGATCATAAGCTTATCAGGGCAAAACTATTCATATGATGAACTTGCGGATTTCGCGGAAAATCTGAAAGACAAGTTAATAGATATAGACGGGATAACAAGGATGGAGGTAAGCGGAAAACAGGAAATGGAAGTCTGTGTTGAAGTTAACACGGAGATGCTGAACCGGCTTCCCCTATCCCTGGAGGAACTCGTCAATATTATAAGAGCCCAGAGTATAGAAATACCGGCAGGAGCTTTGGAAGATGGTACGGGAAAAATAAACGTAAAAACCACCGGAAACTTCTCATCCCTTAGTGATATAGAAAATATTATATTGTTATCGTCCCGGGAAAACGGAAGTGTTATAAGGCTAAAGGATATTGCGGGGGTTTCATATCAACTGGAGGAATCCGCTTACAAAATAAAACACAATGGAGACAACGCGGTATTGCTGTCAGGCTATTTCAAAGGAAACAGGAATATCGTTCTCATAGGCAAGGAAGTAGATAAAAGGATAGCCCAATTTCAAAAGACATTACCACAGGATGTTGTGTTCGATAAGGTTCTGTATCAGCCGCAGGATATTGCCGATGCCGTGAATCGATTCGCCGTTAACCTTCTGGAAGGCATTGCTTTTGTTATAATAGTTGTATTTATCAGTATGGGATTCAGAAATGCCATTATTGTGTCAACATCTATTCCCTTGTCCATATTGTTGACTTTTATAGGGATGAGGCTTTTAAACATACACATACATCGGATTTCCATTGCCGCTCTTATTATAGCGCTTGGAATGCTTGTGGATAACGCAATTGTGGTCAGCGATGCTATACAGGTTAGAATTGACAGCGGTCAGGAAAAATTATCAGCATGCGCCGAAGGTGCGAAGGAAGTTGCTATTCCGGTTTTGGCTTCCACATTGACTACGGTGGGGGCGTTTATTCCGCTTTTGCTATTATCGGGGATGGCGGGGGAATTTATCCGGAGCATACCCCAGATAGTCATTCTGTCTCTGTCATCATCCTATCTGGTGGCTCTGCTGGTAGCGCCGGTTATGGCCTGGCTGTTCTTTAAGCCTGCAAGAGGCAAGACTGAAAAAAGAGGAGTCAGGCTGTTCTTTGAAAACCTTCTGAAATTGGCCCTGAGAAGAAAATGGCTCACCTTGGTTATGCTTGTTCCTATTCTGGCGTTAACCGTATACACCGTTAGTTTTCTTGGACTTCAATTTTTCCCGAAGGCCGATACAAATATGATAGTTATTGATATTGAGCATGAACACGGCAATGATATTTTAAAAACCGAGGAAATGACAAATCAGGTAGCTGACATTCTAAAAACTCAGAAGGAAGTAACCGGATATACCGCTTCTATTGGGGACGGACTTCCAAAGCTATATTACTCAATGGCTCCTCCTTTGAGATCGGTGAATACAGCTCAGGTGATGTTTAAGGTTGATTTGAAAAAAGGAAACAGGTTTAAAAGAAATGAGGAATTCGCGGATTACCTTCAGAGCATACTTGACAGTGAAATTGCCCAGGGTACTGCCGCGATAAAGCTTCTGGAACAGGGAGAGCCCATAGGCGCTCCCGTAAGAATCCGGGTGACGGGGGAGAGCAGTCAGACCGTATTGGCAGTAGAGAAAATAAAAGGAGTGCTAAAGGGAATAGAGGGAACATCTAATATATGGGATAATTATTCTGCGGATACCTATGATTATATGGTAAATATAGATTCCGACGAGGCTTTGCGTCTTGGTGTTTTAAAATATGATATTCAAAAGGAATTGAATATAGCCCTTATGGGCCGTAATGCCGGTTATTTGAATGCTTATGCCGGTGGTGGAATAGAAAATCAGGAAAACAGCACACAAATACCCGTACGGGTTTTTTCAGATATCAAAAATGTTGATATGATGGAGCTTTATATGGTGAAATCGTCTGTAACCGGCCAAAAGATACTTTTAAAGCAGTTATCCGAGATCGGATTAAAGTCGGGTATAACCCAGATTCAAAAATATAACAGAATGCCTTCTATTACCGTTTACAGTGATGTAAGGCAGGGCTTTAGTTCGGTGGACATACAGAGGCAGACTGAAGAAAAGTTAAAAGAAATGGATCTTGGAGACGTTAAAATTGTTTTTGACGGAGAACGGGAATCCATTATGAAATATTTTGGAAATATAGGCGTATTAGCGGTGTTGGCCGTTTTTGTTATCTTTATGATACTCATGATTCAGTTCGGTTCTTTTTCACAGCCTTTTATTATTATGGCTACCATTCCGTTGTCTGCTGTCGGTTCAATTCTTGGATTGTATCTGACAGGGCAGCCGCTGTCGTTTACTTCCCTTCTTGGAATTGTCAGCCTATTTGGTATTGTTGTGAATAACGCCATTGTTCTGGTGGATTTCATTAATATGGAAAAGTCGATGGGAAAAGAAACGGAGGAAGCCTGTATAGATGCTGTGGAAAAACGGTTCAGGCCTATAATGCTGACGACCGTCACTACCCTTGTTGGTTTAACACCGTTAATTTTCTCGGGAAGCAATCTGTTTACCCCCATGTCGGTATCATTGGCTTCGGGACTTGCGGTATCCACATTTCTTACCCTGGTGATTATTCCGGTTGTATATGCTATAGTGGAGAATGGTAGAGAGAAAGCCGCAAGGGTAAGAAAAATATGACATAACATTATGGTACTGTAGTATAATGATTCCTAAGGGGTCACATTGGCAATCGGGATCTTTGGAAGAAAGGCAAAAGGTATAATAATGAATTTATTTATTGACAGCCTGTTTGATTTAAAGGAACTGGAAGCAAATAAAATTTTTAATGGATTGAAATATCCCTGGGAAGCTTTATGTATTATTAAATCTTTTATATTGGAGTACTCTCTTGGTTTACCCGATGACTTTGAAAGAGTGGATGAGTTTGTCTGGGTTGGCAGGGGAACAACTATTGACAGGAATGTATTATTAAAAGGGCCGGCAATTATCGGTTATGATTGTGAATTGAGAAGCTCGGCTTATATCAGGGAAAACGTCCTGGTCGGGAATGATGTTGTTATTGGAAACTCATCCGAGGTAAAAAACTCCATACTCTTTAATAAAGTACAGATTCCGCACTTTAATTATGTGGGCGATTCAATTCTTGGATTTAAAGCACATCTGGGAGCAGGAGTCATACTTTCAAATCTGAAATCAAATGGCGGTATGGTGAAAGTTATAAAGGATTCGGATTGCATAGAAACGGGACTGAGAAAATTCGGGGCATTGATAGGTGATAATGCTGAAGTGGGATGCAATACCGTTCTTAATCCCGGAACTGTTATAGGAAAAGAAAGTATAGTATACCCGCTTACATCGGTAAGAGGATTTGTACCTGAAAGACATATTCTTAAAAACACCGGGGAAATAGTTCGGCGAAGGTAGAAAAAGGGGATGTTTCCTTTTTATTTATAATCATTTTTTCTCTTTACTTTTTATTGCATGAGAAGTATTATTAGAAAAGATCGCTTATGTTACAGTTTTATTAAAAATGCGTATATCAGGTTGTGTTAAAGCCAAAACATGTATAATATCGATTTAATGCATAATTATGGTTTACACAACAATATTACCTGAGGAAGGAGGTTGTTTCATGTTTGTATATATCAGTTGCCGCATTACCGCAGATGATAATTTTACGCGCGCGCATTTTGAAAACAACCTGCATTCCGGAGAGAGGCCCGATCTTTAATTTTCAGGGGAGTATCCACAGGCTGCAGGTTCTTTGGAATCTGTGGCCTTTTAATTCGTTCCCACAAGATTTTTCAAAGGATTTGTATCCATACCCCGTCAAGGAGGCTTGTATGAAAAGGTTAAAATTTCTTAAGCAGTTCATGAAGAAAAACATGCTCCGCTATTTTTCAACGATGATTTTCTCCGGGATTGCCGTGCTCTTTTCCATTATTAATCCGATGATTATCAGTTTTACGGTAGATTCGGTTATAGGTACGGAACCGATAAAACTGCCGGGTTTTCTTATGGAAATGTTCGATAATTTCGGGGGAAGGGAAGTTCTTATAAGGAAATTATGGATTTTAGGTGTCGTTTTTGTATTATTAACCCTTTTAACCGGAGTGTTTCAATATATTAAAGGCAGATGGATTGCCATCAGTACCGAAAACGCAGCTAAAAACATCCGGGATACACTGTATGATCATCTTCAGCACATGGAATACCGCGAGCATGTAAAATCTCAAACCGGAGACCTTACCCAGAGAAGCACGGCTGATGTTGAGACAACACGTAAATTCCTGGCCGGTCAGGTTCCACAGGTATGTGAAATTTTGATAACCGTATTTTTAACACTTTTTACGATGCTGCACATAAATGCGGAACTGACACTTTATTCACTCTGTGTGGTCCCGTTGATTTTTGTAACATCGGTTGTTTTCTTTAACAGAGTGAAAAAAACTTTTAAAAAGGTAGAGGAAACCGACTCGGAAATGCATACTACCCTTCAGGAGAATCTGACAGGGGTTCGGGTGGTAAGGGCTTTTGGAAGACAGAGTTTTGAGATAGACAAGTTCAGAGAAAAGAACGGTAAGCACAGGGGACAGGTAAGAAAATTAATAAATATACTGTCCTGGTACTGGTCCATGTCGGATTTACTGTGCACGGTCCAGGCCGCTGTTGTTTTGTTTATATCGGTAAGCTGGGCAGCTAATGGGCGGATAACTCTCGGAACTGTGATTCTGTTTACCGCATACATAAAAAACCTTATATGGCCCATTCGTCATCTGGGCCATATAATATCTGAAATGGGCCAGGCTAATGTAGCTTTTGACAGAATAATTGAAGTTCTGGAAAAACCATGTGAGATGAAAGATTCCCATGGGATAACTCCGGAGATTAGGGGAAATCTTAAATTTGAAAACGTTAGTTTTCAATATCCTGATGGCACAAGTCCTTTAAAGGGCGTCTCATTTGAGGTGAAGCAAGGACAAACAGTGGGAATTACGGGGCCTACCGGATGCGGGAAAACTTCCTTAATGCACCTTCTGGTCAGACTCTTTGATTATCAGGAAGGTTCAATAAAACTGGATGATCATGAACTTAAGGAAATAGATAAAAAATGGCTCAGAAGTCATATTGGAATTGTGCTGCAGGAGCCGTTCCTGTTTTCCAAGTCTGTCATGGATAATATTAAGCTGGCTAATCCTTATGCCGGTAACGATGAAATTGAAAAAGCCGCAAGAATTGCCGCCATACATGATTCCATCATGTCCTTTGAAAAAGGGTATGACACAATGGTTGGCGAACGGGGTGTCACACTCTCGGGCGGACAGGTCCAGCGTGTAGCGATTGCGCGGACAGTATTGAAAAATCATCCGATACTGGTATTTGATGATTCCTTAAGCGCTGTTGATATGGAAACAGATGCTCTGATTCGTGAAGCACTGAAGGAGAGAAGCAGGGGAGTGACTACGTTTATAATATCCCATAGAATTACGACCCTGGCACAGGCCGATTTTATTATTGTAATTGACAAAGGACATATTACCCAACAGGGAACACATCAGCAGCTTATACGTGAAAGTGGTTTGTATTCAAGAATTTGGGCCATTCAAAGTTCAAGTGAAGGAATACGTTAAATGAATCTGATATTTATCGTCAAGAGAAGAAAAAAGATCCCCTAACCTTAGCAATAGGAGTTGATTAATATGGATACCTTTCAGGAAGAGGTTTTTTCAAAAGGATTTAACAGAGATTTATGGAAAAAGTTAATCAGGTTTGCAAAACCCTATAAAAGCAGATTAATGATCCTGGGTCTGTATATGGCAACGCTTGCCGGATTTGACGCTGCGATTCCGCTGCTGCACAGATATGCTATTGATAATTTCATAATTGTTAAATCTACCCGGGGAACAATACTGTTCTTTGTAGTATACGGCGTTATGATGATTATACAGGCAGTGGTTATAAAAAAGATGATTAGCCAGGCGGGCATTGTTGAAACCGGAATTTGCTATGATATTCGGAAGGAGGGCTTTGAGCATCTTCAAAACCTGTCTTTTTCGTACTATGATACAACGCCTGTCGGTTGGATGATGTCACGCCTTACATCTGATATCTGGAGGCTTGGAAATACTTTATCGTGGGGGCTGGTAGATTTCTCCTGGGGTTTTTTCATGATGATTGTTACAACTGCGGTTATGCTTATTATGGAATGGAAGCTTGCGCTTTTAACCTTTATTGTAATCCCCATACTCTTTATTGTCAGCGTGTTTTTTCAGAAGCGGATTCTATTCAGTCACCGGGATATACGTAAAAACAACTCATTAATTACAGCAGCTGTCAATGAAGGGATTCAAGGTGTGAAAACTACAAAAACGCTGGTGCGGGAAGAGGGGAATCTGAAAGATTTTCAGGTTTTGACCTGGGAGATGAATCAAAAATCAATCAGTGCCGCCACGTTTGCCGCCATTTATATGCCCATTGTAATTCTATTGGGGAGCATTGGCGCAAGTATTGTATTATGGCAGGGAGGAAAAAGTGTAATAGCGGGAAACATAAGTTATGGAACCCTGGCTGCTTTTATTACTTTTGCGATTCAGTTCTTTTTTCCCATACGGGATATGGCGAGGATTTTTGCCGACTTACAATCCGCTCAGGCGTCGGCGGAAAGGGTTATGTCTCTTTTGGATACGGAACCTGATATTTCCGATGACAGTGAAGTGCTGGATAAATACGGGGCAGTTGGATGTGAAGGATGGCCTGAAATTTATGGAGATATTAAATTCAAAGATGTTTCTTTTTTCTATAAATCCGGGGAAAAGGTTTTGGAGAATTTCAACCTTTCAGTAAAAGCAGGAGAAAAAATTGCTTTGGTAGGGGATACAGGTTCGGGGAAGAGTACCATTGTTAATCTTGCCTGCCGTTTTTATGAGCCGACCGAAGGTAAAATTCTGATAGACGGCAGGGATTATACCCGCATGCCCATGCTTTGGCTGCATTCCAACCTTGGATATGTATTACAGACACCCCATCTTTTCAGCGGAAGCATTAAGGACAATATAGTTTACGGTAAGCTCAATGCGACGGAGGAAGAAATTATACAGGCCAGCACGCTTGTCAACCTGCACAGTATTGTTATGGGAATGGAGAAAGGCTATGATACTCCGGTTGGTGAGGGCGGATCACTATTATCCACCGGTGAAAAGCAGCTTGTATCCTTTGCCCGGGCTATTATTGCAAATCCGGCCATTTTTGTTCTGGATGAGGCTACCTCATCGGTGGATACCGAAACGGAACATTTAATTCAGGAGGCTATAGCGAATATATTGAAAAACAGAACCAGCTTTATTATTGCTCACCGCCTTTCCACTATCCGTTCGGCAGACAGAATTCTGGTAATCCGGGATGGAAAAATCGCTGAAGAAGGGAACCATTACCAGTTGCTGAAGGAAAAAGGACATTATGCGAAGCTTTATACAAGCCAGTATTCATTAACAGGCATACCAATTGGGTGATAAAGTTTATAGGGGAGTAGAATTGCGGCCGACAGTAAACTGCCTTAAAAAGTACATGAATGTAAAATGGACGTACCCTTTTCCGCTTATTCTCATAAGATAAATCAAAGGGTTTTAAGATTATGTTAAAACCCGGCTTATTTGATAAAGTTGAAAAGGAGATGTCGCTATGCAATATATTTTGCCCGGAATGCACCGCCTCCCGCCATTGCATTATTCGTATCAGGCATTGGAACCGGTAATTGGCGAGCAAACACTGAGGATACATCATAATAAACATCATCAAAGCTATGTTGACGGCCTGAATAAAGCAGAGTTGTATATGGTGGAGGCACGGAAGACAAATAACCCTGAATATATCAAGTATTGGGAAAATGAACTTGCCTTTAACGGATCAGGTCATATTCTTCACAGTATATACTGGACAATTATGGCCCCGCTGGGCTCGGCAAGCAAGCCCGGACAACGGACGGTTTACCATGCAAACCAATATTTCGGCAGCATTGATGCAATGAAAAATCAGTTTGTACAGGCCACAGACAAGGTTGAGGCTTCGGGCTGGGGTATTCTGACATGGCAGCCTTCCTGGGGACGCATGGAAATATTGCAGGCCGAAAAGCATCAGAATCTGACACAGTGGAGCGGTATTCCCATACTGGTATGTGATGTCTGGGAACATGCTTATTATTTGAATTACCAGAACAGAAGAACCGATTATATAAATGCATGGTGGCAATTGATTAACTGGAATGAGGTAGAAAGAAGACTTACCCTGGCAATGAACGGGCAGGTCCCTCTGGTTATTGAATACGAGGCATAGAGATTAAACATACCCCCAGAATTTTTTCAAATCCAGGGACAGATCTTTCTGTTTCCCTGGTGTTTTGAAAGGGAACCATTCAGACGGCAGTATACTTCTGTACAGATGGGCTGTAAACCGCTCGTCCATTAAAATAATAAAACCCCTGTCCCGTTCGGATCTGATAACCCGCCCGGCGGCTTGCTGAACTTTGTTCAATCCCGGATAAGTGTAAGCAAAGTCAAATCCGCATCCGGTTTTCCTCTGATAATAATTTTTAATAATATCCCTTTCGGGACATATTTGCGGAAGACCCACACCAATAATTATTGCGCCGGATAAAAGTTCACCTTTCAGATCAATTCCTTCTCCGAATATTCCTCCCATAACCGCAAACGCAATCAGTGTTGATTCTCCGAAAGACATAAAGCGGCTTAAAAATTCCGTCCGTTCTTCTTCATTCATGATTGTTTCCTGTATAAGAATCTTATCATCAGGGTATTGCTTCCGATATTCAAAAGCTACACGGTTCATATATGAAAAGGAAGGAAAGAAAACCATATAATTACCCGTTTTTACCGAAACAGCGTCATAAATGCACCGGATAACCGCAGGAACTGATTCTTCACGATACCGGTATTTGGTTGATACCGTATCTTCTATATAAATATATAGATTATCGCGAGGAAACGGAGACGGAATTATCAGGTATCCGTCCTTGTCCTCTCCTCCGAGAACCTCTTTAAAATATACAGGAGGTGACAGGGTAGCGGAAAACAGTATGGAGCTTATAGAGCAAGCCATTCGTTTTTTCAGCATAGGAGCGGGATCAATGCAGTACAATCTTAAAATGAATTCTCCTTTTTCACGGTATAAAAATGTTGTATAGTTCTCTCCGTACAATTCGTATATTCTTGTGAAATGAACCAGATCAAAGAAAAATGTAATCAACTCTTCCTTAAAAGAATGGAAAGACTCATCATTTAAAACTTCTTCGGCGTCGTATAAAAAATTCTCAATAGGTTTTATAAGGTTATCAGGAGGGTCAGGAACACTCCATGCGCACGGAAGGCCAATTTCCTCAAATGTAAGGGGGAGTTCCCGTATATATTTAAGGAATGCCTTCCGGGCTTTCTTTAGTTCTGCGGCTAAATCAGGCAGTTCCTTTCTGATTTGATTATAAATATTTTTAAACTGTGAGCGTTTTATTTCCGTCGAGTACATTTCCCTTGCCCTGTCGGGCAGGTTATGGGCTTCATCTATTATAAAGCAAATCCTGTCTTTTATTTTGTCCTGGAAAAACCTTTTAAGATATATGCGGGGATCAAATACATAATTATAGTCGCAAAGAATCAAATCGGCCCTAAGACTCAGATCAAGAGAAAACTCAAAAGGGCATAAGGAATATTCCCTGGCTGCGGTATCGATAACCTCACGGTTAAAAAAGTCCTTTTCTTTAATTATATTGGAAATAACAGCCCGGGACTTTCTGGCATAATCCGATAAGTATTTGCAATCTTCAGGATTGCACACCGTATCGGGAGATAAGCATACTTTTTCTTTGGCTGTAATTTGCAGAACTTTAAGGCGAAGCCCCTTTTCCGCCATCATTTCATATGCTTGAACGGCTATTGCCTGAGTGGTATTCCGGGCGGTTAAATAGAATATTTTGTCGACAAGCCCCTCACCCATAGCTTTTAAGGCAGGGAACAGAGAGCCAAGGGTTTTACCGATACCTGTCGGAGCTTGAATAAATTGCTTGTTTCTATCACGGATGGCACGGTAAACTGATGCGCTCATTGCCCGCTGGCCTTTTCTGAAATCATCACAGGGAAAACAAAGGGATTGAATGGAGAGGTTTCTGGTGTTTTGCCATTCCGACTGCTTTTTTATACCATTGATATAGGGAATTACCAATGAGTGAAAGATTTTTTCAAGTTTTGAAAAGGTAAATGTTTCTTCAAAGGTGCGATAGTCTTTTTTTAGCCGGTGAAAATATATAAGAATGAGAGTTATCTTATCAAGAGCTTTTTTCCTTGCAACCATATAAGCGTAGCATTGCCCCTGTGCCCAATAGGAGGGATTTTCGGATTGTTCAATCATATTCAGGGACTTCTCGGTTGTCTTTATTTCACATATGCTTATATGTCCGTTAATATCAAGCATACCGTCCAGACGGCCGGAGATTTGAAGGGTGCAATTTTCATGGATAAAAGGAAAGGCAACGGAAACCTCCTTTTGATACGAACCGGATTCACCTGTCTGTTGTTTCAATAGTGAGTGCATAAACTGATGCCCTTCAATACCTTCCTTAGCTGAAGAGTTCAGGGAAAACCCCCTAGATTCCTCACCCGGTATCGAAAAAGCAACAAGATCACGTACAGAGACATTATATGTGAGTGATTCCATTATACCCTCCCCAAAACTTAAAGACAGCGGCGAACATATGTTCAAGTAAATATTGTACTAAACTTTATGAAGGATATCAATACTTTTTTAAGATGTTTTACAGAAGGATTACAACCAACCCGTGTCAAGTACCCCGTATCCGTCCGCGGGGCCTGGTTTCTTGGGTCAAGCCATGTGGTGCGTTCGGTTACTGGGGTTATCTCCCCGGGGGAGCGTTCCAGTGGGTACGCTCCTTTGGTATGCACCTTCGTTCGGATGTTTCATTCCTGAATGGTAACCAGAAAGGACATAAAAAAGGAGAGCTTAGCGCTCTCCTTAGGCTTTACCATTTGCCGCCGCCACCTTGACGATTCCTGTTGTTTCTCTGTTGTTTTTTTGCTCTTCTGCAATCAGGGCATCTTTGTGGCTCATTTTCAAATCCCTTTTCTTTGTAAAAAGCCTGTTCACCCTCTGTAAAAGTAAATTCCGCACCGCAATCTTTGCAGACAATAATTTTATCAGCCATTTGATATACCTCCTTAATTTATTTGGATTTAATACTTCTTGACTCATCGCTCCAAATAAATAGAAGAGGTTGGTTCAGGGAAATATCAATCCAATACACTAATATATAAATGACCTTAGCGTATTAAATATATCACGGCCTTGTTAAAAATACAAGAGGGTTTAGCGAAAAATCCAATCAAAGTTTCTTTTTCTTTTATCAAATTTTCAAGGGTTCCTCCGCCCCGCTTCTATATGTGGGGGCTCCTTGCTAACGGGTCGAGGCTTGTGGTGCGTTCCGGTGGGTACGCACCTTTGTTCCCGCTTCGGTGGGGGTAGAGTCTCCCACCGAAGTTACGATGTTCAACTTTTAGCTGAACGAGTTCACTGAACAAATGCAGATATATTACTGTTATTAATAAAGACAGAGCAACCATTGAGGGTCGTATTTGCCTGAACCGCATAATGGAAGCGATCGGGTAAAGTGTTATGATCACAAAACGTAAACCTGAATATCTGCGCAGACTTATTATCACCGGATTGTGTATATTGCCGCATTTACATTAGTGTTGTCCTAATAATAGGATATTCAACAGAAGGACAAAGGTGACATAAAATCGGAGAATAATTTTAAGGTAATCTCCGGAAAGTAACTATAACTAAATGTTGTCCATACTATGGAAATATATCTTTAACATTGTTATAATAAGTTTAATCGCCAGGAGATTCACCCGGGTGAAATCCGGGCAAATAAAAGGCAAAGGAATGGAGAGGTGTGGTTTTATGAAGAATATTCCATTGTATGAAGTGCGACAAATTGATACATTGAAGGATATGCTGGAAAAAAGCGCTGAGTTATTCGGTAACCGGGCTGCGTTTCTTGTAAAAACAGAAGAAGGGGGTCCATATAAGCCAATAACCTATTCACAATTCCTTGATGATGTAAATGCTTTAGGTACGGCCCTTATAAACCTGGGCCTTTCAAACGGCCGGATAGCAATTATCAGCGAAAACCGTTATGAATGGGCTGTTTCCTATCTGGCAACGGTTAATGGAACCGGAATTACAGTACCACTGGACAAGGAACTACCGGTAGCAGAACTGAAAAGCCTGCTTATTCGCTCCAAGTCAGATGCAGTCTTTTATTCAGACGCAAAAAAAGGCGATGTGGAATCCATCGCGGGGGATGTTCTAAACTTGAAATACCTAATCTCGCTGGATACAAAGGAATCCACCGCAGCGAATAATTCCTTTCAAGAGCTTTTAAAGGATGGCTATAAACTTATTCAGGAAGGGAACAGAGATTTTCTTGACGCTGCCATTGACAGTGAAATTATGAGTATTCTCTTATTTACATCCGGAACCACAGATAAATCAAAAGCGGTTATGCTTTCCCACCATAATATTGCATCCAATCTTATGGATATGTGTTCCATGCTGTATATCGGAGAGGACGATGTTTTCCTTTCACTTCTCCCGTTACATCATACCTATGCCTGCACCTGTGGTTTTCTGTGTCAGATATACAGGGGATGCACTATTGCATTCTGTGAAGGCTTAAGGCATATTCTTAAGAACCTTAAGGAATCCAAAACAACCATTTTGCTTGGCGTTCCGCTGATCCTTGAATCAATTTACAGACGTATATGGGATCAGGCCTCCAAGGACCCGAAAACATTAAAAAAGCTGAAAACAGGTTTAAAAATCAGCAAGGCTCTAAAGTCATTAGGAATTGACGTCAGAAGGAAGCTGTTCAAAACGATTATAGATACTTTTGGCGGAGAAATACGAATGTTTATTAGTGGAGGAGCAGCAATTGATCCTCTGGTGGTACAGGGTTTCCAGGATTTTGGAATCCTTTGTGTCCAGGGTTACGGCCTTACCGAGTGCTCCCCTATCATTGCTTTGAACCGGAACTGCGACTACAAAAATGATGCGGCAGGTCTTCCGCTGCCAAATGCAGAAATAAAAATTGATAATCCAAATGAAGAGGGGATTGGCGAGATCATAGCAAAAGGTCCCAATGTTATGCTGGGATATTATGAAAATGAAGAGGCAACCGAACAGGCTATAGTGGACGGCTGGTTCCATACTGGTGATTTGGGATTTATTGATGAAGATAAATTTGTACACATCACGGGAAGGAAAAAGAACGTGATTGTAACAAAAAACGGGAAAAACATATATCCCGAGGAAATTGAAGCACTCCTGGTCAGAAGTCCGTTTATAACCGAATGTCTGGTCTATGGAAATGAAGTGGACGGAGATATTGAAGTGTCGGCGGATATTTATCCGAACCTTGAAAAAGTGAA
>CAZSVI010000056.1:0-23459 GCA_964610205.1 uncultured Oscillospiraceae bacterium | reverse complement strand
ACGATTCAAAATGTAATTGAATATATGCGCTCCCGTATGCATGAAACCATAACCGTTAATGATATGGCTCATATTGCTGGATACAGTGAACGAAGATTCAGACAACTTTTTGAAGAAATCATCGGTATACGGCCTAAACAATATTATGACTATATGCGCATAAACATTGCAGAAAAACTTTTACGAAACACATCGCTTAGTATTGCGCAAATTGCCGAGCAACTTGGTTTCTCAAGCCAGTTTCACCTCACAAGAATGTTCCTTCAAAAAAAAGGTATCCAGCTTTCGAAAATTAGAAAATAAGGGATTAAACGCTCCCAATATTGGTTGCTAAAAACCCCAAAAAATATAAGTTGTAATCCTCATCGTCTGTAATATGATTTACTCAGGGTTGACATTGGAGTAAAATTGTAATAGAATCTAAACAGTGAGTGTATTAGACACTAATGCAAATTAAAATGGATCATTAAGATGCAGGGAGAGATCATATGCCAAACATTAAGAAAAGGTCGGACAAATCCGGTTTGCCATGGCCGCTGGCTGACAGAGGAGAAATTCGCCTTGCCATGCTGGGAATGGTAGACGGCAATGGGCATCCATACTCATGGAGCGCCATCTTTAATGGATATAATCCCGAGGAAATGGCCAAATGCCCCTATGCAGGAATTCCTGCTTACCTGGCAAAGGAACCGAAGGACACGTTACAAATAAATGGGGCAAAGGTAACACATATATGGACTGACAATCCGGAAGATGCGGCTCATGTGTCCAAAGCATCCCTGATACCCAATGTAGTTGAAAAGCCCGAAAATGTAATCGGTAATGTGGATGCGGTTATTATAGCGACGGATAAGGGTCATGAGCATGTTGAAAGATGCAGGCCCTTTATAGAAGCAGGCCTTCCCGTTTTTGTCGACAAACCGATGACAGACAATGAAGAGGATCTCAGAACATTCAGTAAATGGGTTAAGGAGGGCGCTCAAATCATGTCTTCCAGCTGTATGAGATATGCCAAGGAATACCTGCCCTATCAATTGAGTACAAATAATCTTGGGATACTGCGTTATGCAAGCATTACTACCTGTAAAAGCTGGGAGCGTTATGGAATCCATGCGTTGGAAGGGATTTATCCCATTATGGGTCCAGGCTTTCTATCCGCAAGAAATACCGGTTCCGCCGACAGGAATATTGTGCATTTGAAACATTCTTCAGGTGCAGATGTAAATGTAATTGCCATATATGACATGTCTGGCGCGTTAGGAGTTATGGAACTGTGCGGTACTGCCGGATTTGCCCAAGCAGCTTATATGGATAGCTTTTATTCCTTTAAAGCACAGATGGAGTCCTTTATAACCTATCTCAGAACAGGCGTCAGACCTTTCCCGTTTTCTGAAACAGAGGAGTGCATGAAGATTATTATTGCGGGTATCCGCAGCCGTGAAGAGGGCGGACGCGAGGTTTTCCTTGACGAAATCAAGCTGCAGCAATATTGTGATTGAGTTATCGAAAAAAATAAAATAATAGAAAATAAATAAAGGGTGAGCATATGAAAATGAGACCGAGCAAAGTACTGGAAAAACTTCGCGGCGGAGGTATCGTAAGCTGCTTTAAGCTGAATCTGGTTGATTCGAGAGTGGTTGAGATTGCTTCTATGGCTGGATTTGATTGTTTATGGACTGATATGGAGCATGTCCCTAACGATTTTTCAGCGGTTGAAAAGCAGATACTGGCTGCTAAGGCATATAATACGGACATACTGGTGAGAGTAGCAAGAGGCGGTTACAGTGATTATATACGACCGCTGGAGATGGACGCTACAGGTATAATGGTTCCGCACATCATGAGTCTCGAGGATGCTAAAAATGTTGTAAGAATGACAAAATTTCATCCTGTGGGCCGCAGGCCGGCAGATGGCGGAAACTCAGACGGCGGCTTCTGCAGGATTGGCTTTAATGACTATCTGGAACAGGCAAATCGCCAAAGGTTTTTAATTATTCAGATCGAGGATCCCGAACCACTGAAGGAAATTGATGAAATTGCTGCTCTGGATGGAATTGATATGCTGTTTTTCGGGCCGGCGGATTTCAGCCAGGGTATTGGCGCCCCGGGACAGTTTAACCATCCTGATCTGGTGATAGCAAGAGAAACCGTTGCAAAAGCTGCGGTCAGGCATGGGAAATTTGCCGGTACGGTAGGTTCTACGGCAAATATGGATGAACTTGTACAGATGGGCTACCGTTTTATCAATTTAGGCGCTGATGTAATAGGCTTGAATCAATATTGTGCCGCTATTGTTTCACAATTTTCAAGTTAAAGCTGATTTACAGGTTAAAAGTATCTATGGGGGTAAATAGCTATGAATATAATGGATTGGTTTTCATTAAAGGGAAAAGTCGCTTTGATGACCGGAGGCGCGGGCTTATACGGCAAACAGATCGCAAATGCACTGGCACAGGCTGGCGCCAGAACGTATATTGCTTCCAGAGATGTGAATAAACTGGAGGAATTCGCAGTTCAGTTAAGAGGAGAGGGTCATGAGGTTTTTGCGCTTCAGGTTGACCAGGGTGACGAGAAGTCCATAAACAATCTCAGAGATGAGATGCTAAAAAGAGAGGGAAAAATAGATATTCTGGTGAACAATGCTGTTTTAAGGCCAATGAAGGGATGGAGCGACGATGCTGAACGATTTGCTGAAAGTATGCAGGTAAATGCTACAGGCGGGTTCATGATTACCAGAGCCTTTGGAGAGGTGATGGCAAAAGCAGGAAAAGGCTCTATTATCAATGTTGGTTCCGTTCAGGGAATGATAGGGCCCGATGCGATGATATATAAAGATGTTGATTTCCATGGCTTTGTACCCGATTATTTTTTTCATAAAGGGGGAATGATCAATTTTACACGGTTTACAGCAAGCTATTACGGGCCAGATAATGTCCGCTGCAACTGTATTTCTCCAGGCGGGCTGCAAACCGGGTCGCATCCCCAATTGTTCGTGCAAAACTACAGCGACCGTACATTCCTGGGCAGGATGGCCAATAATACCGATTTAATGGGAATTATTGTATTTCTTTCATCGGATGCATCGGCATATATCACCGGCACCAACATTCCCGTAGACGGAGGATATACGGCAAAATAGCGAAAATGAAAGAAGAGGGATATTATAAAATAAAGATTAAAGTAATGTATGAGGTGATTGAATGAGCAAATTCGTTACAATAGGCAAATCAAAATTGTTTTTCGATTTTTTGAAAAATGAAATCATTTCAGGAGAATATAAGCCGGGTGATAAGTTTCCATCCATACGGGATCTGGCTTCAAAACACAATATCAGTAATATAACTGTAAATTCCGTCATATCAAACCTTGTGACGGAAGGCCTTTTATATGTAGTACAGGGAAGAGGTACTTTTATTGCGAATAAAAAGCAGGATCCCAGGAAGAAAAAGAAGATGATAGGGGTTATGTTCTTTGACTTCAGCCTGGAGAGCAACGTTGAAGCAGGAATGTTCAACAGTATCCAGGAAAATTTGAAGGAAAGCTTTTATGTTATTCCATATAATTCATATAATAAGCTGGAGCTGTTTTATAAGGGAATCAAAGGCTTTGCTGAGCTGGAAACAGACGGAATGATCCTCGTTCCTCCTGCTTCGGAGGATTATGATCCTTCGGTTGTAAAGAGTTTGCTTACTCCGGATACGCCTGTTATTTTTATAAACCGTAATATACCCGGTGTGAAAGCTGACTTTTTTGCAATGGATTTTGAGCTGGCTGCTTATAAAGCAGTGAAATATTTATTCAATAAAAACAAAAGAGACATTATCCTATTGAAGTCAGACAGTCCAAGCTTGACCCAAAAATATACCGATGGCTATGCCAGAGCTTATAAGGAGGCCGGGCTGGAATATGACGGAGAGTTTTTAATTGAATGGCACAAAGGATTGGATAAAGCGGAAGCTGATCTGAAAGCCATTTTAAAAAAGGCGGACGGATTGATTGGAAGCGACATAATTATCTACAGGTTGAGAAAAGTCATATACGGCAGCGGAAAGAAAATTCCCAAAGATTTGTCGATTATAGGAATTAACGATACAGTCTATTCCAGGTTTATGAACCCGCCGCTGACCGCTGTTCCTTTTCCGTCAAGAAAAATCGGGGAGGAAGCGGTCAAAGCATTGATGGATCGCCTGGAAAACGGCAGAACAGAAGATATTACCAGGATTATAAGTACGGATCTGGTGATGCGGGAAAGCTGCTGATTCAAGGCTAAGTGAATATGTTTATGGAATCAGTTTTATGATATGGAGCAAGGGGGAGATATATGAAGTATGTGGATATCAGAGGTCTACATATATCTAAGTTTACATTGGGTACGGCACAGCTTGGAATGGATTATGGCATAGCCAACAAAAGCGGTAAGCCCGATGAAGCAAAAAGCTTGAGTATTCTTCAAACAGCTGTAGACGGAGGTGTCAGTTCATTTGATACATCTATGCACTATGGCGATTCGGAAGCCGTCATCGGTAATTTCCTTTCGTCATGCCGTAGCGGCCTGAGGGATCCTGTTTTAACCACCAAATTCACAGTTGCGCCGGGAGATTATCTATCTGACAAAGAGATAGAAAAGCAAATCTATGAGTTTGTAGAAAATTCACTGCAGCGTTTAAAGATAAAAAAGATTCCGGTATATATGCTTCATAACCCGCAGGATATGACCATGTATGGGAAAATCGTACCTGCAGCCCTTAGAAAGCTGAAAAGGGAAGGAATGATCGGAATGGCGGCAGTTTCGGCATATACATCTGAAGAAGTGGATGAAATGTTGAGGGATGATATTTATGAAGCAATTCAAATACCAATGAACATCATAGACAGAAGACTGATCAAAAAAGGCTCGCTAAAGCGCTTGTATGAAGCCGATAAAATTGTATTTGCACGAAGCTTATATTTACAGGGATTATTCTTTATGGATCCTTCGTTATTGGCAGGCAATCTGAAGGATGCTGAAGAACCGCTGAGAAAACTGGCAGCATTAGCTGATAAAGAGGGAATGAGCATAGCACAGCTTGCACTTTCCCATATCCGTGACATTAAAGAAGTGACCAGCCTTGTAATCGGAGCAGAAACGCCCGGGCAGGCGGAGGATAATATCAGATTGATGGAAGGCCCGCCTATTTCTGAAAAGACGAAATATGAAATAAATAATCAATTCGGCGATATACCCATACACATTTTGAATCCGGGGTTATGGAAAAGATAGAAGGGGGATCCGTATGGCAAAAGAGGTTATGGAAAGAAAGGCTTCGGATAACAAATATCTGCATAAGGAGTTTCATAATATCATGAATCTGGGGATTGAATATCTTCGGAAACAATTCGGTGATGAATCAGTACGCGAGTATCTTAAACAGTTTGCTGCAGCTTATTACGCTCCTTTAAAAGCAGCTGTAAAGGAAAAAGGCCTCACTGCTGTGAAAAAGCACTATGAAGAGATCTATGCAAAGGAAGAAGCTCTTGAAAGCGTTGGATTTTCACTTTCTGAAAATGATTTGCTTATTCGTGTGAAACATTGCCCCGCAATAGAACATATGAAAAAAACAGGTATAACGATATCACCGCTTTATTATGAGATGACCAAAACTGTGAATGAAACCATATGCGTAGATACGCCTTTCCAATTTGAACTTCTGCAGTATGATTCCGGAACAGGTGCTTCTGTGGAGAGATTTCACAGAAAATGATATAGAAAAAAGGCGATTAAAAGGAGGAAATATCTGATGATATCCTGTACAGAGTTTATACCTGCATACAGCGAATTGTTTAAGTATATTGAGCAGAAAGGCGGAGAAAAAGTGGTTCGGGATTACTGGAAGCACATTTCCAGAAATGGTTTGGACTTATTGAAGGATTCTGTCATCAAGCATGGGATAAGAGGCTGTTTTATGTATTGGTCCCATACTCTGAATGAAGAGGCTACCGACTTTACTATGACATTGGATGAAGAAAATGGGATATTTGATATAAATATGCATTACTGTCCGTCTAAAGGAAGACTTCTGGAGTACAAGCATATTCAACCTTACCACAACTATTGCGGACACTGCGATTTATTATACCGCCAGGTTCTTGAACCATTGGGTTACGAGTATATCTATGACATGTCTGAATGTGACAAGGCGCGCTGCAGATTAAAAGTTATAAGAAAAAATAGTTGATTTTCACTTCATTTGAAAGTTATTAAGAAGCCTGAAAATCATGCCCGTGATAGCTATGAATTTACCATACCCCTTTCAGATAGTCCGCTTGTTAGAGTATACTGAGGGATCTGGACAGAGGTGTTACCGCTTTGTAAAGGGTTTCGAAAGGTCTATTACTATAGATGTTACCTGTCGGTACAATGATGCTTATATTGAACATATTCTGTATTTATATTCGCCTGAAATGGGCTATATGCTCGATGGCATAAACCCCGGCTGCTAAACCTTTCACCCCATTCTGTTTCCACCTTTTTAATCCGGCCACTGAAGCAGCGAATTAACTTCAATGTCAGCCAAATTTCCCGCCTTATGTTCTTTCTTCACGGAATGCTCTATTAGTTCTTTTATACGATCACATACAATTTCAATTTCTCCATCCAGTAAATTGCAAGGATCCAGAAAAAAATACCCCAAATCTACATGATGATTTCGTACTTTTATAGAAGGATCCCCTTGTGATAAAAGCTGTTGTATTTCATATGCTGACAGAGTGCTCTTTTCTGGGTCTATTTCCACTTTTAACCTGGCAATTGGATTATGTGTCGGGTCCTTTGAATATGTAGTATTGAACCCTTCAAGCTTGTTTAAGAAATTGAATGCATATTCTATCCTTGCCTCCTCCTGTTTCCTTATTTCCTCAGGATCTCTGACAAGCCACTGCTCCAGCGCTTCCATTGCACCCAATATGCTTTCCTTCCCTACCTTCATACCTCTACCGATGCCTTTTTCCTGATAGTAGCATGCTTTTACAAGCTTCTTCTTACCTGCGATTATGCCTGAAGTCGGTCCGCCCAGGAATTTATGGCCGCTGTAAACCACAATATCGGCGCCTTTTTCCAAAAAGCCCATCAAATCATATTCCGAAGCAGCATCTACTATCACTGGGATATTATTTTCTCTTGCGACTCTTGCAAATTCTTCAAATTGTATTAATCCGCTTTGTACAGTATGATGAGATACAACATATAAAGCTGCAGCAGTTTTTTCATTTATCGCTCCCTTTAGTTGGTATGTCCCACAAAGTGTCGCAGTACCGATCTCAACACATCTAGCTCCTGAAAGCCTTACCATCTGGGTAACACTTGATCCGAAACTGACAGCATGACCTTTCTGTATGATGACTTCATTTTTCATTCCTTCGGAATCCGGGAGCATTTCTATCTTATAAAAATCCATGCCTGTCATACATGCTGCAACGGCAATACTTATTCCTGAGGCAGCACTTGCGGTCACACAGCCCGACTCGGCTCCTGTAGCACGCGCAATTACTTTGCTTGCAGCTATTTGTAGCTGCTTCATCTCAACAAAGGCAGGTAAAATTTCCGACATCGCACTGATCACTTCTGCGCTTACTCGTGACGCACCCAGAGCAGTCATCGTACCGGATGCATTTATAATCTTCTTTAGATTATACTTTTCATTAAAACTCAACTTACTCACTCTTCCTAATACAAAAACATTGAAGACGGGGCAATAAACTGTAATCGCTGCTACTTCGGATCCGGAAGTGGGATTTTTCTTGCTCTGAGTCTGGAAAGGCAGCAGCCGTCTGAAGGTCCCCCACTGCAATAAGCCAGTATTACCGAATTCTCAATAAAATGAATGGCAGTATAACAATACCCATAATCAGGTTCATTCTCAATATCAATAATATTTCCCCAGGTCTTGCCATCATCTTTGCTAATAGACATGGTAAGCGGTGTCCGCCCGCAGTTCCATTGGATAGGACTGTTTTCTCTGCGGCCATTGTAATTAGGTATTGGATTCCAAACAGCCAATAGATTTCCTGTATCGGGTATACGTTTCATAGATAGCGGTGAGCATGGAGATGTAAATTGTGATGGCTGTGCTGTCGTCCATGTTTCACCCATATCAAGTGAAAACATTTCATACTGACATCCCAAATCCGTTCTGGCCCAAGCCCACAACACACCATTTTTGAGTTCTATGACTCCCGGTTCCTGAAGCCCGGACCGGAAGTATGCATTATATGGAAGTACACATTTGCAGGTTCCTTCTCTCCAGTTGTTTCCATCATCGTCCGAAATAAAAAATATCACTTCACCGCAGCTGTCAAACCTGACACCGGGATTCCGCCGCAGTGTATCGTAACCGTTTCTGTGAAATGCGGAAGGAATCAGAATCCTGCCGCTGGACAGCCTGACTATCCTGTCATTGTTGACTACATAATATCCGGCGGGAGGAATGCATACCTGGGGTTTAGTCCATGAGGCGCCTTCATCTTTCGACCTTCTCAAATAAAGACGCGCATTATTGGCTTCTTTTCGTATGATATAAAACAAACCGATGTCCCCATTTTGCATTCTCATAAGCGAAACACTCATAATATTCAGCGCCTGTTCCTCTTCCCTCGTAATGATTGTTTTTTCATCAGACCAGGTTTCGCCTTTGTCTTCGGAAAAACGTGCCGCCAGATTTGCAGAAGCATCATCGCTGTGACTATCTCCCGTAAACCTGCTGTATATGAATAAGATTTTACCGTCTTTTGTATTGATAAATGCTCCTTCGCTGTTTCTGGGGTTTCCTGTGTGTGGCGGCATATCCATGATTATTTCCCCGTTATCAATCATAAGATTGAACCTCCTAATCTGCAATATCGCCGGGTAGCCCTTTGAAGGCATGCCCGGCGATACTTCCTGCATTAATTGTTTTTTATCAAGTCTGAATACAACGGAGCTTTGTTTAATTCTTCAATAATCTTGTCATAACCTGCAGCATTAAGTTTCTTAATATATGTATCCCAACCCGTGTCAATATCGACTTCTCCTATGACAGCAGAAGCAAAAAATTCATCCACGATGTCTTTAATATTTGAATTGTATTTGGTATTGTATTCCGACAGCTTGGTTTCATTCTTCAAATCATACCGGTAAGGCATAACCAGGAATTTATTCCACAGGCCGTCTTTGCCCAGCGTGTACTTTTGTGTGGCAATGAACATCTTGTCATTAATCAGTTTCAGGTATTCTTCAGTCTGTACGAACAATGAGTAGGATTGTATGCCCCTATTACCGCCGGCTACAAAACCATCGTTCCTCACAGGCACACCGTCTGTAATCTTGTAATCCACGTTCTCTTCGCCAAAGGAAAGCTCCATCATATTTTCCCCGAACCCTGTATATTCCGCGAACTGCAATATTCTAATCAGCTTATCATTATCTGTTATGTTTTTATTGACATAGAACCAACCGTACTGTGGGGTTGGGGCATACATCCTTGTGCCCATGCTTCCATCGCTCCCGATCTCACCTGGAGTCATAAGGACGGAAGCGCCGTCAATATTATTAATGATATTCAAAGGCGGTCTGGCTGAAGCCCAACTGCCCAACCAGTTTGCGGATACTCCAAAATACCCGCCATATCCTCGCTGGGCCTTCTCCCAAAACTGTTGGTTGTCAAGAATAAAAATTTCCTTGTCTATATAACCTTGTCCATACATTCTATGAACAAATTTTAAAAATTCCTTGTATTTTTCGGAAGAATAATAATAAACTGCATTTCCATTGTCATTTAAAGTAAAATCCGTAACGAGTCCGAACGCTCCCAATAATGGCGACCAATCAAATACGAAACTCTTGCATCCGATCATCCCGACAGTGTCATCTTTTCCGTTCTCGTCCGGGTCTTCCTTGGTAAACTTATATAAAATCTCTTCAAACTGATCAAGGGTAAAGCCTTTCTCGGTGATATACACACCGTCAACCACCTTCTCGACCGGTGTGCTGGGCACGATACCAAACTTGTCAAGCCAGTCTTTTCTGTAGAAACTGCTGAAGAAATACTGCTTTCCCGCCATAAATGCCTGATGACCGGACAGCGCATAGTGCTGGTTGATGTCTTCCTTGCTGGCGACCTGATTGTAAAGTATTGGAAAGTTATCATAGGTTTTTATGAAGGACGGTGCATACATCTTGATCATATCCAGAGGAATAAGGCGGGTCAGTTGCTGATCATCATACATGTACGCAGGGGGGTAGTTTCCATCAAACCATCCCATATCAGGCATATCTCCCGACGCAAACATTAAATCGATCTGTTCCTTTTTCGCATGGTTCACCTTTTTCGTTTCCAGTTCGATGTTCAAAGCATCCTGGATGATTTTTTCGCAGAAGTTATCATCTAAGATTTCACCGCACCAATACCCGAAATACGACAGTTTGATGAGTTCATCAAGCGAGCCTTCTGCTTTTTGTGTCGTGGTGATTACTTCGGTTGCTGTTCCGTTGGTGGTTATATCCCCGGCTCCTTTCACGCAAGCCGACAACATGCTGACAACAAGCACGAGGATCAACAACGGAACCAAAAGTGTTTTCATTCTTTTTGTCATGACTCATACCTCCATTTTTTATTTTATTAGCAAAAAGGCTGTTTTTCAGCCTTTTACCGCTCCCAACATAATGCCCTTCACAAAATACTTCTGCAAGAACGGATATACACACACGATAGGTGTTATAACAATTACAGTAATTGATGCCTTTACCGTCTGAGTACTGAACTGTATGCCCCCCGGCTGTGTCATAGAATACATATACATTTCCGAAGAAAGGTTCTGTGTTTGGTCCATTAACCGTCTCAGAACAAGCTGCATGACAATTTTTCCCTCATCCCTGATATAAATCATGCTGTCAAACCAGGAATTCCACTGAGAGACCATGCTCCAGAGCGTTATGGTTGCAAGTACCGGTTTCGAAAGTGGAAAAACAATTCTGAATAAAACGGTAAATACCGACGCGCCATCAATGATGGCTGATTCCTCGACTGCAGGATCAAGAACCATGTAAAAATTCCTGAGGATCAACATAACAAAAGGGCTGAAGGCCATAGGGATAATATAAACAAGAAGGTTATCGATCAACCCGAGTTTTTTAATTGTTAAAAATGTAGGTATCAATCCTCCGCTGAAAAACATGGGAATAAGGAAAAATACTGTGAATGCTTTTCTGAATGGAATATCAAGCTTTGCCAGAGGATAAGCTGCAAACGATACGATAACTACATGGAGCAGGGTTCCTGCAACCGTCCTGTAAACGGATATAAAGAAGGCTGAAATGATTCTATTGTCACTGAAGCAGAACCGGTATGCTTCAAATGTCCACTTTTCAGGCCAGAAATTGAAGGTCAGGGATGAAGCAGCCTCTGCCGGAGAGAATGAAACTACAATCATATCCCATATCGGATATATAATTGATATACAGATCAAAATCATTAATAATGTATTAAGACTGTCAAAAACTGTACCGGCCATTGATTTTCTGCCTACACTTTTCATTGTTCCCATCCTCTCAATGCATATGAATATATCTGTTAAATGATGCTGTAGTCATTTGCTTTTCTTGCAAAGTAGTTGCTACCTATCAGCAATATAAAGCCTATCACATTTTGAAACAGTCCCACTGCCGTGGAATAATCATATCGCGAATCACCGATACCTTTCCGGAATACGAATGTATCGATTACATCCGCAACTTCATAAGTAGAAGGATTGTAAAGGTTGAATATCTGATCAAAGCTAACTGTCATCATGTTCCCTATCCTTAATATCAGAAGCACTGTAATGGTTGGCACGATACCCGGCAATGTTATGTAAATAGCTTTTTGAAACCTGTTTGCACCATCCAGTTCTACGGATTCATATAGACTAATATCTATATTAGCAATAGCAGATAGATATATAATAGTACCCCAGCCTATCCCCTGCCATATGTTACTTATCAGATAAATGGGCGTGAACCAGTGCTTGGAGACCATAAAATTGATTGGATCGGAGAATAGGCCTATTTTTGTAAGCAGTATGTTAACAAATCCTGACTGGGGAGATAGAAGCTGATAAATGAAGCCCGATATTACAACCCATGAAAGAAAGTGGGGCAGATAAGAAATAGTTTGAACCGCTTTCTTGAACTTTAAATCGGTAATCTCATTAATCATCAGGGCAAATATAATCGTAAGGGGAAATATTGTCAACACATTCAATACATTCAACCTGAGTGTATTTGAAAGCACCCTGTAAAAAAAAATATCTCCAAAGAGTTCGCTAAAATGCTCAAAACCCACCCAGGCACTACCCACGATGCCTTTCGACATTTTAAATTCCTTGAAAGCAATCACAATGCCGTATATAGGAAAATATCTGAATATTACCTGATGAATCACAGGAATCAATAAAAGGAGGTAGTGAAATCTATATTGCTTTATTTTCCTGACGGTTTCTTTTTTAAGTAACGTACTTGTGAGACAGATGCGGGATTCATCCATTACCATGTTTTTGTTTGCCATATTTTCCCCCTATACTAATACTACAGCGAAAATTTTTGTCCTGCCATTGCATAAATAACAGGTTAAAGCGTTCGTGCTTATTTCCGGTAGTACTAAGCAGTAAACAATAACAATATATATAATATAGAATTTTTAAAGGGAATTGGTGTAATATCTTAAACAGAAGTATGCAAAATTTTAATGCGTATGGTTCATCCCGGGTTCCCGTGGTATTATTTAAATTCTTCATCATCTCCAGGTATAGTAATTATTACCTTGGTTCCTATACCTTTCGTACTTTCAATGTCAAGCCCATAATCTTTTCCGTACTGAAGCTGAATTCTTGCCTGTACATTGAATATACCGATTTTGTTCTCCATATCCTGTGAATGCAGGTCTTTTTTTATCTCATCAAGCTTTCCTTTTGATATGCCCTTTCCATTATCAGATACTGAGAGTTTGATATTATCCTGTTCCCTCAAACACCGAATATGTATCACGCTATTGTCCTTCATTTCCTTAAAGCCATGTAATACCGAATTCTCAATCAACGGCTGCAGGATGAGCTTTAGTATTCTGCACTCCAGAAGGCTTTCATCAATATCCCATGTAAATTGAATACCTTCTCCATAACGTATATTCATTATTTCCGCATAGGCTTTTGCATAGGCGATTTCTTCACTCAGCGCAATGATTCTGTCGCCTCTGCTGATTCCAAATCTGAAAAGCCTGCTCAATGAATAGACCATCTGGTGTGCTTTTTCTTTATAGCCAGAATCAATCAGTTGTATGAGGTTGTCGAGGGTATTGTATAAAAAATGAGGATTTATCTGAGCCTGAAGAGCAACCATCTCTGCTGCTCTTGTATGAAGCATCAATTGGTTTTTTTCACGATTTGCAATCAGAAGGTCATCAAAAAGATCCTCTATCCGTTCAATCATATTGTTGAAATTAATTCCCAGGTTGTCGATTTCATTAATGAAGCTGTCTTTCAGCATATCGGTATCAATGTCACTGAGCCGGTAATTTTCAAGCATATGATTAAACATATTGATAGGCTTCAGTATCAAAAGAGAAATAAAATACGATAGAACAACAATCATCAGAAGTAAAATAATAGTCAAATAGATATTGCTTTTCATAATGGAAGAACTCTGCCTGGATATATCCTGATAGTTGTACATTGATGTCAGATACCAGGGTGTCTTTGATATTTTCCGGGAAAACACCATATACTTCTGCTGGTTTATTTCCAAATCCATTTTACCTGTGACATTTCCGACTTCAGTTTCAAACAGTTTTTCCGAAGAATCATAGAATATGTTTCTTCCATAACTGTCGGTTATACAAACATTAAAAGCTGTTGATTCCAAATTGGAAAATATTTCGGAAATATCCTTGAACGGTATACGCAGCCTGGCATATATTTCCATATCCGAGCCGGAATCGGTAACCAGAACAGGCTTTATTTTTGTAAGCAGTACAAAAACCCTGTTATTCAATTCATCATACGTAATATCCCATACAACTCCGTGTTCCACACTATTTGCCGAAATAATGGCACCATTGTCCGTGTAATCCGAGGAATGGACATAATTGCTGAAAAAGATGCCTTTTTCAGTGAAAATGCTCAGTTCATTATTGCCCAGTCCAAGATACTTGTAATTTTTTAAAACTTCGGCTGCGCTGTCTGGATTACCGGGAGCCGCTCCGAAGACAAATTCTTGAAAATTCAAATTATATAAGATATTCTGAAATACCGCCGACTTAAGTTCAAAGTACTTTTCAACCTGCTCAGCGGTTTTAAAAAAGTTATCCTTATACTTATCCGATATCTGATTCCGTTCCCACCGTATTGTCTGAAAATAAAACAGCATGATAAACAGAAATACAGGAAGCATAATTGTCAGAATGAAATAATAAAATATCTTTTGCCGGAGTGTCAGTTTTCTTTTTGAAGCTGCCGGGACATATCTGGTATATCTTTTCCCTCCATATTTATAGCCTGACATGAATTCCACAATGCCGTATACCGGCCGCAGAACACTACCGGAAAGATAGTTGGACAGGAACAGGGAGCATAAAAAGCTGAATGCGGAGGCGTAAAGCATAATCATATTCAACGGCTTTTGTTTTAAAGTAAAGCTGCTGCTTTCATGTGCACGGAGAACTGTCCAGCCGTTTTCTAGGAATCTTTTGTATAAAATCCATTCCTTTCCTGTTTCCAGCGCACACACATATTCATTAATGTCATGATGTCTGTTACCGTTATTTATGTACATAAGACTATCATATAGAATAATACCCTGGTTATCGAACATAAGCATGTTCATTCCGCCACCGGCTGTTTTGGAAAAGAACATACTGTCAAGCAGAATATAGGCATTACCATAAAACATAGTTTCATTACTGATTCCTGTTTTGATGTATATCTCACGGGTCATGTCCTCAATAAAGTGTTTACCCGTAAATAGTCTGTCAATTTGTTCAGGACTTGACGGATAAATAAGGCATGGAATATCAATATGCTCACATGAAAGATTTTTTGACAAATCATGGCTGATTAAATATTCCAGTGTATAAAACTGGCTTTCACCACAAAAGATATGAATACTCTTGATTAGTTTGCTGCAGCTTTTTAAACCCGTCAGAATATTGTTAATATCGTCTATGGCCTTTATTCGGTCATTGATTGCTGATTGATCCGACAGAAATATTGAGATATCTTCCTTGAGAGTTTCACTGTTTTCAATATATTTTGCAATATTCATTACTTCGTTGTAGTTTTGCTTGATCGATGAAACAACGGATTCAAATTCCAAATGGTGTATACTATCGGAAATTTCAAATACATAACCTGAAATGGACGCATATAGAAATATGAAAAAAACAGAAATCGCCGTTACTGATATAAATCTCTCTCCACTGCGTATACACCCGGTATTTTCCGCATTCATTCTTTGCTCTCCCCGTACGGCATGTCCTCCGAGAGACGGCTGCCTTCCCCTTTTCTGGCAGAATTCCATGCCTCAAGCTCCTGCCGGATAATATTCCCCAGTTCATCTTTATCATACTGCAAGTGATAAGCCTCTGTGAATAACTCCCTGAGAATTTTCACAATTTTTTCCTTACGCTGCTGATCCGATATTTTCATCACACCAGAGCACAAAAAGGTACCCACCCCACGGATGGTTTCAATAACACCATCCCTTTCGAGCTCCTGGTAAGCCCGGGCAAGGGTGTTGGGATTAATTCCAATCTGCTTGCTCAGTTCCCTTACCGAAGGCAGTTTGTCGCCGGGGGCAAGCAAACCTGCTGCCGCGGCGTTTTTTACCTGCTGTATAATCTGAAGATAAATGGGCACATGCCCGTTGGGGTCTACATGAACAAACAATTGTGAACCTCCAATTGATGTAAAATATGGAATAATATCATTTTACCACAAATGTAAAATCAATCCGATAAAAAAAGTCGATTTTTGTCTATTAACCTTCAAAGGCCTGGAAACGTTTTACTCCTTTTGTGCGGATCAGGGAATACAACAGAACATTCAACCCTCCATACACCCCAATGACAATCACCAGTGAGGTTGCAATACCAGGCGAGAATGTTATCGCAGCGTATAATGCCGGGCCTCCAAGCACGATGCCCGCTATCATATTGTATATCACATTGAGATTCTGTTTAACGGCTTTGACCTCGGAATCCCAGGAGAGCTTTGGATTGTACAGATCAATCAGGATACCGGTAAAGGAGGTCAGAAGGATCCCCAGCCACCCGGTTGCGAGAATCAAAAGGGCAAGAAGCAAGGGCAGCCCGAACATCACCAGAATAACGGCAAGCATCAGTAAGGCTCCGGCCATACCCAGTACAAATCCCGATAATACCTTTGCCAGAATCTGTATATGATAACTGGCCGGGATATATTTTTTCACAAAGAGTTCCTGTCCTTCTCTGGATATGGCTGTGGAGGCAGTGGCATTAAAGGCGCCCAGAAGAATAAAGACGGCAGCGGTAATGAGATATTCATACACGGCAACATTGAAGTATTTCGCTGCCACAATCTGCCCCGGCTTCAGGGGAAGGGGAAGAAGCGATTCGATATCCCTGGAGAAATAAAAACTGCCGATGATATAGAATATTCCGAATATGAATATGATCAGGGACGTCATCGCGATGCCCCAACTGATAATGATCCCTTCCTGCCCTATCTGCGCAAGCATGTCATAGACGGCAATAATGAAAAAGGACAGCATGACAACCATCATGGGCAGTATTCCCAGAAGCAGCAGTGTCATCAGCACCTTTGACACCTTGTTTTTCATGCTCCTTATGCCGAAGCCCTCACCGTTTTTTAAGAGTATTTTGGTTAATATCCATGTTTTATTCTTCATTTTCAGTCAACTCCAAAAACATTTTTTCAAGGGATTCATTTTTTTTGAAATGCTCGTGCATCTCTTCCATGGTGCCTAGGAAAAGGATTTTCCCCTTGTTGATGATGGCAACCCGGTCACATATCTTTTCGGCCACGTCCAGCACATGGGTTGAGAAAAAAACAGTTTTGCCGCTGTTGGCATGCTCACGCATCATTTCCTTTAAAATAAAGGATGAGCGTGGATCAAGGCCTGTCATGGGTTCGTCCAGAATCCATACCGGTGGGTTGTGAATGAGCGCCCCCATGAGGATGATTTTCTGCCGCATACCGTGTGAATAGCTTTGAACGCGATCACCCAGCACATCGGCTATACCAAATCTTTTTCCCAGACTTTCAACCAGCTCCGTCCTGTCCTTCAGGCTTACATCATACATATCCGCCATAAAGTTCAGGTATTCGACGCCCTTCAGCCTTAAAAACATGTTCGGCGAATCCGGAACAAAGCCAATCTGCTTTTTGATTTCCAGAGGACCGGTTTTGATGTCGATCCCATTTACCTTAATGCTTCCGCTGTCCGGGTTTAAAATACCGGTAATCATTTTAATGGTGGTTGTTTTTCCGGCGCCGTTCGGACCGAGAAAACCGAAAATTTCACCGTCGGATACCGTAAGGTCAAGGTTGTCGACAGCTTTGACACTGTCGCCGTACGTTTTACTTACATTTTTCAATTCAATCATGGTATTCATTCCTTTCAAGATTACTCAGAGAGGGTTTTCAGTAAATTACTGTAACAATTTGTCTGTATTCTGTTCAAGCATCGGAGTTTTTGCTGCAATTCCCGTTTGTTTGGTTCTAAGAATCCATACGGAAGATGCTGCTGCAAATACCAGGATGTACTTCATCCGACCTTTCAATTGTCATAGTGTATTAGTGTACTAAACTATTAATACACATATATTCTAATACTCCTTTTCCCTGATGTCAATACTTTAACGAGTTGGCTGATCGATTTTTCTGTATACTGAAAATTTGGATATTAATGCTTTTTCGTGTCTATCCGGAGGTAAACATCTTATTCGCGGGCCCTGCTTCGCATGTTTCATTCCTTGGTCGACAAAGCACATACTACTCCTTCTGTTCTTATCATAAATCGATGCTGTTTCCCTTTTTCCAGAAGGTATTGTTCAAGCTTTTCGATCTCTATTGAAGCCTTAGGTTTGAAATCCCTTGAAAGAACATACCGCAACAGTGATTCAAACATGGCGCAAACCTCCGGTTTATTACTGTTTAATCCCGTGAAATTAAAGCCGGTAATCAGCAGCCTGCCCTTGCCCGCCTTTAACTCAAACAGGTAGCCAAACCGCCTCATTGTCCAGTCCGGCTGCAATTCAGACAGGCCGAAGGTGTATACATCAAACCGGTCCCTGCTGGCTTTATCAACGCCCTGAATGATGGGTTCCATATCGCAGGGGAAGTCATCCAGTACCATTTTGTCGCAGTCGTCTATAAGGTTATGAAACTGGAGATCGATAAAGCCGTCGTTGGGGAATAAATCCAGTGCTTTGTTATCTCTTATAAATCCCCCGTGATTGGTACCCCTGTCCCAGATAATCCCTTTCATTAAAGCAAGCGCAATTTCTGCTTAAAAATGACCGTTTAAATATTTCGCAGGTTTTTGAAGCATGCGGTTTTAAAACCTTAACGCATTTTGAAAGAATATTTAAAAGAATTACCGGATACTCCCCTTTGAAGTACAGGAAAGAAAGCGGCAGGTCTTGGCCGCATACTCCCTGACAGCCTGATAAATTGTATAAAAGGAAAATACAAGGAGCTTGATTATGGATATATTTCATCATATCTCAGCTTCACAGCTCAGTCCATTATCCGGTTGATATTCCCACCCGGCAGAAATATAATAAATATTGCAGAGTGTATAGGTTATTATGACATAAAGCACTTTTACAATATATTTAAGAAAATTACCGGGAAAACACCGGGGAAATCAGGAAACATTGCATAAAAAAATCTAAGTAAAAAGTCAAGCCAATACCAACTTGGTGTACAAGGAGTATCTGAAACCCGTTGTATTGGCAAAGATATACAAAAACTTTTAAGATTGGATTTTAAAATCGGGAAATTCGGTCCGATATTCGGTTTCGTCGCCTAATTGCATGCCGTTGAAAACAAACTTGCGGTAAGGAATCTCCATAGCATCTCCATCATTTCCGCCATATATGATATTACCGCTGAAACCTGTTGCCTGAACTTGCAATCCGAGGATTTTGCTGACCCAATCCATCCAGTTGGTCAGATGGTCGATGGGTGCAAAAGCGACCCGTTTTTGCACCGTAACGCTTCCAAGATTGGCGTGACCCACAAGCACCAAATGATCCATGGCTCTGGTGGCAGCGACATAGAAAAGCCGTTTCTTCTCTGCGATAAGTTTTTCCCTGAGGCGTTTTTTAATTATGCGTTTTATAAGTATAGGCTCCGATTCCCAGCCGTTTTCCGGATTTGGAGCAAAGATGCCAATTTCGGGAGTTTCCCGACGTTTTATTCTGCTGTGTTCTATTGTCATCTTCCACGGCACCATGTCGGTATGCAGCAGTTCCTTATCTCCCAGATTGAAACCTGCGCCCAGATCGGGCACAAAAACCATAGGAAACTCCAATCCCTTTGATTGATGCACGGTCATAATCTGTACCGCGCCGCCCAGACTGATATCTATATCGGCTTCCCCTTCCTCTTCAAGGTATTTTATCCTTTCCTGCAGCCATTCCGAAAAGTCGGATAATTCCCCTCCTTCGACCATATTGATTTCTCTCGCATGATCTAAAAGCTTTTCAATATTAGACAATGCCTGGCCGCCTCTTGCGCCACGGCTGAGGCTTGCGTAATATCCGCCGTCGTCCAGCACCATTCTTAAAAATTCCACAAGAGGCATTCTTCTGGACATAGCCAGCCAGTGTGCCAAACACCCGACCGCGCCTTCCAAAGATTGACGGTCCTGATCTGAAAATTCAGCCGCTTTCAGAATGGAAGCTTCTGAGGTTTTTGCGAAGGATTTCAGCTTTTCCCACAGGCTGGCGCCGGAAACGGTTTTGGAGAGGGAATAAATGACATCATCCGGGACATGCCCTGCGGGAGAACGGAGAAAACCGATCAGTGCGGTGTCGTCCATTGGGTTGCAAAGGAACAACAGCAGATTTCCAAGGTCAACAACTTCCTGTCGCTGAAAAAATCCTCTTCCACGCACAACCGTAAAGTCAATGCGATTCAGCCTCAAAGCCTCCTCGTATGTCTTGAGCATTGTCCGGCGGTTCAGAAGAATAGCAACCGCAGGCGAGCCTTTTTTAGCATTCAACCGTACTCTTTCATATTTGGGATCGTCTCCGTAAAAAACTTCCTTGAGTTTATCCACTATGAGCAGAGCTTCCTTAAAATGCGGGTTGAATTCAGCTTCCATGGATGTATCGGCTTTACCCGAAACTTCCTGTGTGTCGAGATCCATCGATTCATCGGTTCCGGACACGTTATCGTCAACAATAAAAAGCTCAACGCTGCCCTCGTTTTTATTGCCGGAACAGTACATTATTTGGGGCCTGGCATCATAATCCTCATAAACTTCTTTATACAACAGATCATTGAAAAAGAAATTAAAAAACCGGATGGGCTTCATTGCTGAACGGAAATTGTCGGAGAAACTGATTTCACCCAAACGCAAAGCGCTATCGTCTTCAATTCTTCTGAAATACTCATCCGCATAATTTTTCTCATTATTGTAGGTTAGATCGAAGGGTCGACGATCAAAACGGTTACTGTTGTTCATATTCAGAAGTTCCGCGCGTACGCGGGAGAAAATACCGACATCACCCCCCCGGAATGAATAAATCGCCTGTTTCTCATCTCCGACAATAAAGAATTTGGGATTGATGAAGTTCCCGGTTCTGTCCGAGGCTACAGTTTTTATGATTTGCCACTGAATATCATTGGTATCCTGAAACTCATCCACCATTATGAATTGAAAGCGCTGCCTGAGATCTTCGAGAATATGGTCATGATCCCCCTTCTGAAACAGATGCAGAACCTTAAGCTGCAGATCCTGGAAATCCAGAAGGTTTTCCGCCGCCTTATCGTCACGGTATGAGTTCAGGCAATATACAGCCGTATCCGAAAGTGCCTTGAGCAGCTCAAATCCTTCTTCCTCATGGCCTTCGCTCATATCGAAACTTTCTATGTCATACCAGTCCAGAAGATATTTCAACGATGCGAATACTTCTTTAAGCGCGGCAAAGTCTTGCTCGTTCCAAGCCTTTGGGCAGCTTCCGGTCAGCTTGAGATTACCGTAAATCTCCTCTTTAAGAGATATTATTCTGTCGATATCGACAGAACCGCCTGCAGCAGCCGGAGCCATCTCCTTTATAAGCAGCGAAAGCAGCATAAGAACACTATCCCTTTTCCGGGTAGCGATGGTTTTATCATCGGCTGCCTGAGGCGCCGCTATATTAAGCTTATCGAGACAAATCTCAAGTTGACGGCTTTTATAAAGCTTGTATGTCATTTCAATCAGAAGGCATTCCCTGCATTTCCTGATGTGCTCAAAATAACTCTCCCTGCTTGTTTCCCCGAAATTAGTCACCCATGCGCCCATGTCTTCCCGTTTCTGGATTAATGAATATAACGCGTTGACAAGAGACGAACGGGAAAATTCCTCGCTCAGCTTTTGTATGGAGGCATTATTCCTGTCGGCGGCCAGCTCTTTAAGCGAGCGAAGGATGCTTCTGCGCAGGAAAAACACCTTGTCGGATTCATCCATGACGCGAAAATACGGGTCGATGCCCGCCTCAATGGGATACTCACGCAGGAGTGCGGCGCAAAACCCATGAAACGTACTGACATTGTTATTGAGAAAATTGTCTTTTAGCTTCTGGAAATGCGGATTCGGGCTGTGCTGCAACTCTTTTTCAATTGCCGAATAAATTCTCTCCTTCATTTCCACCGCAGCCTTGTCGGTAAAGGTTACAACCAACAACCTGTCCAGGCAGAACTGCTCCCTTGCCAGTATTTTTACAATCCTACGGGTAAGCACTTCGGTTTTTCCTGTGCCGGCGCCGGCTGTTACGGCAAGATTGCGCCTGTAATCCGTTGCAAGGTGTTGAAATAATGTGGGGTAGAATTTCGGTGACATCAGTATATCTCCTTCACAAAGTAAATATTATCCATCTCCCTGAGGCTGGATCGCAAACGATCCAAACGCAGCTGATCCTTTCTGCAGATATGGCCGAACCGGCAGTTATAGCATGTCTGCTCGCTTTCGGCGCAAAGCGGCAGATGAAAGACACCTTTTTTCATCAGGCGGAAAAGCTGTGTAATAGAATTCTTAATATTTTCCAAAGCTTCAGGGAACTGCTCATCAGGAATAAATCCCTCACGCTGCCCGGAAAAAACGGGTTTGTCATCGGAAACCTGGGTCTGCCGTGCAGCCTGAACGCTGCCCACAGCCCAATACCCTCCGCGTTTTACCGCCTTATTGCTCTTTACCAGATATTGCGCAGCGCCTGCAACCTTCTGCTGAAAATTATGCTCCAACGCATAATCTTCAAGCATCAATACATCCAGCGGGAGGTCAAATCTCAGCCCCCTCTTTACCTTTTCAGGATTCCCCAACTGTCCCGTCGTATAGGAATATGCAAAAAGATATGTACCGGAAAAGGATTGATCCACACGGTCAATATGCATATGTATGTCCTCCGCACCGGGAATTCTGACTATTCCTGATATATCGGAGAGAAAGGGAAGTAATCTGTCGGGCGCGTTCCTTTCATATTCAAGGAAAGCCTGAAACAGGCCGGGACGTTTAGATTCAGACTCTAAAAGTCCTGATGTGAGAGACCGGATAAATCTTGCCTGAAAAGCATCCTTCACATCCTGATTATCTGATTCGGCTAAATGTGTGACAAGTTCACCTATCGTTCCTTCCGCGTATTCGGGAACACCCCCGGATTCAACCGTTTTATGGGTATATTCTTTCAATACCGAAAGGATAAGCCGCCCCGATTCGGATAAATCAGGGTGATAATCCTCCTCCTGTGAAAGCCCGAGAACGTCGTAAAAGAAAAAGCGGACAGGACAAGCGGCATACCGCTCCAATACTTCGGAATTGAAGGATATGCGGCGGCAGTCGGCTTCAAGGAGCTTTTGTCTTGCCGGGTTATGGCGGAAGATGCCGTCATATTCCGATAATGAAGCGGAATTCAAGGCCATTCCGTCAAACCGGAGTATGGCTTTGAGATGTGAGTATGACGCATGACTGCATCTCTTTAGCTCCGCAAGGAACGGTAGTGTTTTTTCATAATGGAAGTCAACATTCTTTCCAATGTAAAGATACTTTTCCCGCCGGCTGTAAACTTCATTTCCTTCACATGGAATTTGATGAGGCGCTTTAAGCATCCCGCCAAGGCTGTTTTTCAGATCCTTAATAAAGGGAGAAGGCGGGAGCCTGCGCCCATTGTGAGAAAGCGGAAGGCTTACATACAATGCTTTTATAGTGG
>CAZSVI010000055.1:0-23673 GCA_964610205.1 uncultured Oscillospiraceae bacterium | reverse complement strand
CCCGCCCCACCTCTATAGGTGGCGGGGGCCCATCTTGGTCCCTCGTTATAAACATGTCATAAACAAATTCCTTGTACCGGATTTGTATCACAGGTCAAAAATAACATTGTTCATTATAAGACTAAACAGTTTATTCAGTAAGGCGCAAACATAAGGTTTTCGATTGCTGCCGGCATTTTAATAAGGCCATCTCGCCTCCAAAAACTATTCATAGTATTATTTGCAATTTAAACAATGTCCTCTATGCACGCAAATGACGCCGCCACAAGTTCTGCATGTCCATTTTTCTATTTCGCTTTTTATAAAATTATCCATACCAATTTGCTTTATTCTTTCAAGGTTTTCAATCATACTCATTGAATAATGTGTTTGATAACGTTTATCGAGTTCCCGAAGCCTTCGGCACGGGAATTTATTGCACTCATAACACAGCTTTGATGTGCTTTGGATAATCGCTTCACAGTTTTTAATTCTGCATTTTATGCAATGGGCAGGCTTGTTAGTATCCGGTCCGTTGCATCCCTGGCACTTTTTATTATCGCGTTGATAGGTTATGCATAAACCGCAGTTCATACCGCATGAGGCGATAAGCTGTTTGTCAATTGCTGTACTGCTCATAAATCCATCTCCTTTTCTGGGAGGTAATATCATAGAGCTCCCTTATTGCAGTCTCTTCCAAAGGAGTGATATCCATAAGTAAATCCGACACTTTATGGAGTGCTTGTGTCATTACTGTCTGCTCTTTTAATGAATTAACACATTACTAAGCATCGCACCGCTCATCATTATTCTTGTTTTGTAGACTTATTGAACTATCTGTTTTAAAGCTGTTGCATCCTCCAAAAACTGGTTTGCATCATCATCCCTGACAAATTCGATCATACAGAAGCGGTCGCCTTTTACGCTCCTGATTAATTCCATATACTTTTTCCAGGCATCGATCCCATCAGCTAGTGGCTGCCTTTTAGATTTATTCCACCAAAAAACGTGGATATTGCCAACCCAGGGTAAAATCTGTTTCAGCCCTTCAATTTGCTGCTTAAAATCAACTCCGCCCGGCGGCTGCCAATAACTTGCAACATTACTTCCACCCACTGCTTTCATCAACCTTAATGCAGATTCACCGGTATCTGTAAGAGTATTTCCATGATATTCAAAGGAAATGGTTATTCCTGAAACTTTTGCCATCTCAGAGATCCTATGTGTTTCATCAACAACCTTTGCCCACCAAGCTTCATCGGCATCCTGAGAGCTGCGGTTTCCAGCCCAAACCCTGATGGTTGGGGCATTCAATTCACAAGCTGTGTCGAGCACTCTCCCGAAAGGTATACCTGTCTGCTCCTCACAACCGACATGGTAGTATGATCCATAAGCTGCAATTTTCAGCCCGGCATCAGTAGTCATCCTATAAACCTCTCTGGCACATTCACTATTGCCATGTGGAACATGTATGTCCCCGCCCCACTCAATACCGCTAAGCCCTGCCTTGACAACCATGTTTATAATTTCCTGCGGTGATAACTTGCGGAATGTTATTGAAACAAGTCCAGTGTCAAGCATAAAACCCCTCCATTTTATAATGCCATAGTTTCCAGCATCTTTATTTGTCACACTGTAATTCAACTCTTTACCTTCCATATAACGTATACAAGGTTGAAATCGCCTTCTATTGCATGCTTCAGGCATGATGCCGCAACAGCAAATTCAAGGGTCTTTTGAAGAATATCCGTTGATCAAGCCGCCTCCGAAAGAATCTCCGCTCCCTACCCTGTCAATAATATGTATCGGATAATTTTTAGTAAAATAATACCCTTCGCTGTAATAAAGAATTGCAAGCGGAACAGCTTTCTCAATATCCAAATAAACATATTTTCGTACACATTGCCGTTTACCTACCTTACCTGGGCAGTACTTTTAATTGTTCTTTACCACAGATTCTCTGTTATATATTGCTTTTGGCCTTATATCCCCGGCGCATAATTTGTCTGCCGCTCCATAGACTGTAACCTCACGGTTTTCTCCCGGCAGAAGGTCGAAGTATTCATCCGACAGATGAATATCATCATCAAGTTCGAAGTGCACGGCATGGGCATAAGTATCACTGCATACTTTAAATATCATATTATCTTCATCCTGTCTGAGGTCCGACACTGTCACAATGGCTTCAGGAATGCAAAGCTTCCTAAAATCACCAGCTCTAAAGGTTGCAGGCAAAACATCAATTTCACCGGATATTGGCATTACATAGCAGATCCCTTTTGTTAAGTCATATCCTCCTTTTACAAACTCAAGCACTATATTTCTTGAATAAGGCTCAAGTAATATCAATGCTTTACTGCATTTTTTATCCTTTCCGTCAAATGCCATATAACCGTATTCAGCTTCAAAGGCGACAGCTTCCGCCGTATCATTCACACCCATTACCTTCAGTACTCCGTCTTTCCCCCTTAAAATCAGGCTCTTTGCTGCAAATGCCCTTTTTACATAGTAAAAGGAAGGTTTACGCATCAAATAATAGTCTATTATAGTCCAGCCTGTTTCTCCCCAACAATCGTTATACATCCAGAAAAGGCTTCCCCAGCAGTTTTCCTTAAACCTTAAAGCTTCCAGGGAATAGCTGTACATAAGTCCCTGGCAAAGGCCTGCGTAAAGCAGGTAATCGTCAATGTCAAGCTTGTCAGGCTCGGCATAATGCTTCGCTATACCCGCAGGCACGGTTTTCTTTTCAAAAACATTATTGTGAAGCTGCCATATCCCTCCGTTTTTATCAAGTGGGGCTCCACTATGATATTTTATTTTGGAGGACTTGCGGCATGGGCCTATATAACCATATTCCGATACAAATTTAGACTCGACCTTATCATATTCCTCAGGTGTGATCCTTTTTTCCATATCCTGGTTCATGGTGCAATCATGCCAATGGTGCCTGTCGCCCGCTTCATTTCCATTGGGGTGCTCACCGCCATAAGGAGAACCGTTCCAGTATGGAATATTACCGCAGTTTTTCCGTACAATACGCGGAGCTATTTCATTGTAGCAAACAGCTCCCCCATAGAACGGAGCTTTCTTATCTCCATTCCACCACTCATCAAAGCCCCATGTATTCTCATTATTACCGCACCAGAGGACAATTGAGGGATGATTCCTGAGCCTTCCGGTCTGATAGTCTATTTCCTTCTCAACCTCATTGCGGAACCACTCAAGATTATCAGGATACATAGCACAGGCAAACATAAAGTCGTGCCAGATCATGATGCCGTATTCGTCGCATTTATCATAGAAAATATCCCTCTCATATATACCTCCGCCCCAGATTCTCAGCATGTTAATGTTGGCTTCCTTTGCTTCCCGGATCAGCATACCATACTTTTCATCGGATACACGGGCATAAATTGAATCTGCGGGAATCCAGTCAGCGCCCTTGCAAAACACCTTTACTCTGTTGATTTCAAAGGCAAACAATCTCTCATTGGCATTGATTTTATCAAGATTCAATTTAAGCGTCCTGATACCATATCTGAATACGGGATATTGATCGCATGCCTGCCCTGAAGCAGCAGACACCCTGATGCCATAGAGAGGCTGAGCTCCCATTCCATTGGGCCACCAGAGCATTGCATCATTTATTACTGCATCTATACTGAAATAATTAAGCCCTGATCTTAAAAAAACTTCCCGCTTCAGGTCAATAACCTTTTCTTCTCCAAGAAATATCTCAAGCTTTAAATCTGCATCCATGCTTGAATATGGATGCAGGTTCTCAACTTCTATCTCAAAACACAATTCCGCATCCTTTGCGGCGGATTCTGTAACAACATGAACACCCCTGACAGCCAGCTTTTTATATGCTTTTATGTACACGTCCTTCATTATACCGCAGGTGGCAGTTCTTGGGCTCCAGTCCCAACCATAGACATACTGAGGTTTCCTGATAAACGCTCGCCTTTTGTCTCCTCTGTCCGCCCTGCCGTTTATGATTTCCGTGTTTATACATTCACTTATTGCTGCGATATCCTGCTCTTTAACATGTTCCAGACCGGAGCTTACTCGTACGATGAGTATGTTTTCACCTTTTTTCAGATAGTTTCCGACATCTGTAGTAAATTCATAAAATGCGCTCCTGTGGTGTCCCAGATGGAAACCGTTCAGAAATATATCCGCCTCAGCATCCAGAGACTCAAGTGTCAGTTCCGATATATCAGCCTCCAGCAGTCTTTCGTCTGCTGTAAATACTTTTTTAAACCACCAGGACTTTTCCTCTATCCACTCACTTTCATAACAGTTGTCCGCTTCCAGCGGTTCCTTTATAATATTGTTGTCTATCAGAGGCATATGTACATCGCATGGAAGGCCGGCGCAAATCCAGCCGTTTTCCCTGCTCATAACGGCAGGAAGCATTTCAGGTCCCCAGTGGAGTCCCTCGCTTCTTAACATCCAGTTATGGTTTAAATCGAGTTTATACATCTTTATTACCCCGGTTTAAAATTTATTTTAATAATAAAATTCTATTTTGTAATGTTATTATATTTGATTTATACAATATTGTAAATATAATTTCATGTTATTTTTTTGTGTGTGTCCTGTAATATTACTTTACTAATTTTCAATGTATGATATAATTCTAAGTACCATTTTATCTTCAGGAGCATTTATGGAAAAAAAAGTAAGCATGGATGATATCGCAAAAAAATTGAATATTTCAAAGAATACCGTTTCACTGGCGCTTCGTAATATGCCCGGTATCAGCGCTCAGACGAGCAAGCTGATCTTTGATACGGCAAAAGAGCTGGGCTATGAGTATAAAAAATCTTTAAAGGCCTCAGCCGGTAGAGAAACCGGTACAAAAAACATATGCCTTATACTGTCAAAAAGCATACGTAACATGATAGGCTTTTACAGCTGTATACAATTGGGAGTTGAAGAGGAAGCCAGAAATAATAATTTTAATACATTACTGCATTATTTTGACGAAGAAGATGAAAACTTTGAGACTCCCCTATGCATTAAAGGCAATATGGTCTCGGGTATACTAACTCTCGGGCATGTAGCACGCAATATTCTAAACAAAATCATCGGCTATGATATGCCGCTGGTTGTCATAGATGAATATTATGACAATTTAAACCTGGATTATGTGCTGACCGATAACCTGTGCGGGGGGTATATGGCTACGGAATATTTAATTAAGCACGGGCACAATAATATAGGTTTCTCCGGACACATACACCGGACCTCAAGCTTTTATGACAGATATTACGGATTTCTGAGGGCAATGAGTGATTACTCTCTGCCGGTAGACAGACCATATAGCCTGATCAGTAAAGATATGCAGAAATTGGTTGAAAAAGATGTCATGCTGGTTGTAAACGAACTAAAAGCACTATCCGATATGCCTACGGCATTTTTCTGCTGCAATGATCACGAAGCTTTCGCACTTTATAAGGCTTTTGAGATCATGGGCATAAGAGTGCCCGGTGATGTATCCATTATCGGGTTTGATAATACCGATCCGGCGAGAAATGTATCTCCTGAATTAACAACCATGCATGTTGAAAAGGAACTTATAGGTACAAAAGCGGTCAGGCGGCTGGTCGAGAAAATACAAGACATATCGGGCCCGCATCGAAAGCTGCTGATCCCGACGACCTTAGTCGAAAGACAGTCTGTCTTATGAATATAGAGAATACTTTTCGTTTCTGTCTTTTTGCCATTGTTTTTAAAGAAGACTTGTAATAGAATAATACAGGACTTCCTTTTACCGGAGAACATATATGAAACGCAAGAATACATGGAAAAGCAACTATATCCCAACCTACAGCATGCATCAATCCCGGCAGTATAAATTAAAGCATCCCGCCCGTTTTTTTGCTGTTCTTTTGGTTCTTGTCTTATGTGTTTATGCACTCATGGTTATCATCGGCAAAGATTTGGATCCTGCTGAAACCGCCATGGGAACCATATCGACAACCTCTGAACCCACCGTAAGCCCTACTCCTGTTCCAATCTCGATGGCTGCTTCCACACCCACTCCGACCCCAACAACTGTTCCCACGCCCACACCCACATCCATTCCGTCCCCGACTGCCACACCCACCCGGGCTCCTTCGCCAACCGCAACACCCGCTCCTTCTCCAACGCAGGTGCCTGCACCGACTGCAAAACCGCAGCCTTCGAGCAGCCGGGTTAAGGATGTATCGGTGTGCATTGATCCCGGGCATGGCGGCAAGTATCCCGGCACTGTTTCCCCCTATCGGGATGATTTTTATGAAAAGGATATTGTTCTTGACATCAGTCTGAGGCTGAAAAAGCTCCTGCAGAACGCAGGTGTTTCCGTGGTTATGACACGTGAAGCGGACACGCATCTGAAAAGCGACTGGACGGAGGATATCTGGGAACGGCCCAAAATAGCCAATGAACAGGACGCCACCTTCTTTGTCAGCATTCATGTCAATGCTCTGGATTTATCCATAAAAGGTGCCGCCGCCTGTAACGGCACTGAAATCTTTCATTATGGAAAAACCCATGGTGATTTCACCAGCAAACAATTTGCAGAAATTATGGGGGAAGCTATAAACAAGGTGGCCGGTACAAAACACAACGGTGTCACTCAGAAGGATTTCGGCGTTTTACGGCTTTCAAACATGCCTGCTTTGCTGGTTGAAACCGCCTTTATTACCAACAAGGAGGATCACAAGCGGCTGGAGAGTGATGAATTCCGTCAGAATATGGCTAAGGGCATTTTCAACGGCACAATGGAAATCTTTGAAACCATGGGGGCCTATCAGGAGAACGGAAAATATAAAATACCAGTTACCTGGTAAAGCTTTAACGACACAGGATGCTATTTGCTACAATGTTTCCTTATCTTTTATTTAAACCAGTCAACAAATTATGGGACATTCCCTTACCGAGGCGTATTATGTATTAGCTAAAATATTATGATTTTATATTGTTTTATTAGCTAACTTAATATATAATATTATATATAATCTTAGGGAAGTGATGAAATGAAAGCAACGACAACAGAAATTCAGAATAATTTTGGGAAGTATTTAAAAATATGTGCCAATGAGGACGTTATCATTACCCGTAATGGTAGAGAAGTTGCCAGTCTTTCAAATTATGAGACGGATAGGAAAAACAGGTTTTTGGTTTGCGAAGGTTCTGCCGCATATTCCAATGACAAACCCTTTAAGATTAGCTATCAGGAGTTTATGCGCCTTGTGGAAGGCAGTAGAAATCAGTATGAGTATATCAACGGGGTTGTTTATCTGCAGGCTTCGCCTACACACCTTCACCAGAGCACATCCTCAAGGATATATACATCTTTTTCCATCTGGTTTCAAAGAAAAAAATGCCGGCCGTATTATTCACCATATGATGTGACCTTCCATATTGGAGAAGAAAAAAGCGTTGTCCAACCTGACATCCTGGTCATTTGCGATCATGATAAAATTGATGATAAAGGGAAGTACCATGGTATACCTTCATTGGTTGTTGAAATTATGTCCCCTTCAACCAAAACCAAGGATCTGACAGCCAAATTGGAACTTTATATGAAAGGCGGAGTAAGTGAGTATTGGATAGCTAATCCCGAAGCGAAAAGAATCGATATATTTACTTTTATTGAGAAAGAAATTTCGGATACTTTGACATATAAAATAAATGAGAATGCCCAATCAGTAATTTTTAAAGGTATGACTGTCAGCGTAGACGATGTATTTTAAGCTTTAAAAGCTCTGTTTCTTCTGACAATGGATTCAATCCTGAAAAGGTACGGTTGCCCTTTTCGATTCTTTGGCAGAGTTTTATTGTAATAAATCTTTCAGGCAGAGGAGAAACAGACAGTCACGATACGTTAAAAGCACCGCCTGTAAGCTGAAGGAAATAATCCTCCAGTGTATCGTTCATTACACTGATTCCATTTATCTCAAGTCCGTTTTCCGACAATACCCGGTTTATTGCCGCAGATTCGTTCAGTCTTTCATATATCCTGACCAAGCCCTGTTCGACTATTGTATAATCTGTTATACCAAGAGAGTCTTCCAGCAGGAAAGAAGCCTTTTTGTCATCACTGGTTTTAAGCTCGATATAGCTCCTGTTCTTTTTCTTCAATTCATCAAATCCAATCTCCTCCAACAGCTGTCCGTCGTGTATTATCCCGATTACGGAAGCTATCTGCTGTATTTCGCTTAGGATGTGAGATGATATAAAAACAGTAATCTTTCTTTTCATTGACAGGTCAAGAATTAGTTTTCGGACCTCTTTTATACCTACCGGGTCAAGTCCGTTCGTCGGCTCGTCAAGTACCAGAAGTTCAGGCTTGTGAAGCAGTGCCCTTGATATTCCAAGTCTTTGCTTCATTCCAAGAGAAAACCCTTTTACCTTTTTATTTCTCACATCCGTCATTCCTGTCAGCTCAAGAGCCTCTTCAAGGTAATCCTTGTTTGTCACTCCCATGAGCCGCCTGTGTATTTCAAGATTCTCCACGGCAGTCAGATTCGGATAAAATCCGGCTGTTTCAATAATTGAACCTATTCTTCCGTAGTGAGAATGCTGACCGGGTAAAACTCTTTGCCCAAAAAGTGACACCTCTCCATGCGTAGGTTTTATCAGCCCCATAATCATCCGTATGGTGGTTGTCTTTCCCGCTCCGTTCTGCCCCAGGAACCCGTATATATCACCTTTTCTGACATTGATATTCAAGCCGTCTACGGCTTTTTTACTTCCATAATACTTTGAAAGGTTCGTAGTTTTTAAAGTATAATCCATCTTGTAAATCCTCCTGTATAATTTTTATTACACATCACGCCTGGAATAGCAAAAAGCGTCGATAATAAATGAGAATAAGAAAGTCATTGATGAAACTATAATCATTCCATTTATATCCGTTTTACTCATATACTCCGAAACAAAGTAATTGAATGTGAGACTGTCGGGTATGCACGGAGGTACATAAAGACTGTAATCAGAGCCGAAAAAACTTACATATACTAGAAAATAACTCATACCGGTAAGTACATATGTCCCCGGGCTTTTAACAATATTGCTTATAAACGCTGTAACGGGTACAAGCACAAAGTTGGCGCCCGACAGTATAAAAATAAATTTTATAAACTTTAAAAGAATTCCGGTTGAAGGAAGCCCGTCCATTTTTATGACGCCAAGAAATATGGTTAACACAAGGAATGCCAGATAATAACATACTACCATGAGTAAAACGACAAGATTTTTGGCTAAATACAATTTTAGCCTTGATACGGGGTAGGTAAAAATTGTGCCGGATAGATGATTATGAAACTCATTTGTAAAAACATATCCTGAAAACACCGCCGTAAAAAGCAGTGCCAGATTATTGGCCAGGCTCAGTTCTCTAGCAATCAAAACTTCCCAATTAATCTGGGAATCACTGACAACCATCATAAACGCAACAAATGACACAAAGAACCCCCCGCATACAACAAGCCATGGAATCATTGTCCGTTTATATTTGACTGTCTCTGTGCATACAAGCTGTAAGAACATCACTACTCTCCAATCTGATATTACTTGACCGCATCAAGTTTTTTATAACATGTAATGCCTATAGTCAGGGATATAATTGCCAACACGACAATAAATACCACCATGCCGGCTATATTGACCGGAGAATCTATGTAATAGCCGGAAAAATAATAATCTGTTGAGCCGTACATCTTCGCCGCGACCACTACTGGGGTCATAAATGGACATATATATGGGTTGTTTTTCAGATGAAAGGGAAATACCAGCATAAAATAGCCAAAAACAATAACCGATGAAATAACAATTTTTTTCGTGAGCACTACAACCATTGCAATAACAGCCGAAAGCAGAAAGTAAGAAAATATATACCATGCGGTTACTTCCAGCAACTTAAGAAATACCGGCCCGGGTATTCCTGCTTTTATGGTCAAAATCCCGAAGAATAATTGGGAAATGAAAGAAACTATAAATAGTATAGCGATTATGACCAGTAACGATACCAGTTTTGAAAGAAATATACTTACTCTTGGGCTGCCTGAAGTGAAAATGTACGAAGCTGTGTTATACTGATATTCCATGCTGAATACGAAACATGAAACCAAAATAACTGATATCAGCATACATAAAACCATAATCTCCTGGCCTGATGATAAGAATCTCTCCCACCTTACTTCACCGCTGACGCTTCCAAATGTATACTGCAGCCACCTTATCAATGCAGGTATAAAATTTGCAATAATCGACAGCAAGAGTGCCCTAGACCTGCGTAATTTTAGAAATTCCACTGATATTGTATTAAGCATTTTGACCTCCATACCTTACATATATAATACAATATCCATGATACACCCTTTATCTTAAACCATGTTGAAAAATTCCTTACAAATTTCTTAAATTAAATTTTACTCTGCTGCAAAAACTTTATTATACGTTTTTTCGCTGCAATCTCAAACGTCTCGTTTTGTATTTTCAGGCACGGTCAGAGTCGACATCCGTGTTTCCACTTCCCTTTCAGTAACATCGTGTTGCTTCAACCTGAAAAATTCTGCAACTTCGACTTGAGATTATTGCTCATACACTATTAAATTTAGTTTTTACATAGAGTCAAATCAGTCTCCATACAGGTAGAAGGAAAAGGTGGTTCTTTCACCGGGTGTGCTTGATATAGTGATACCGCCGCTTTGTTTTTCAGCCAGTTGTTTCGAAATAGCCAGTCCCAATCCGCTCCCACGCATTTTTTCATTTCTGGACGGCTCCGCCGTGTACAGACGGTTGAATATAAAAGGAATATCCTTTTCCGGTATACCCTGACCATTATCCCATATGTCAACCCATTTCCTGTCTGCGTCTTCTCTGATCAATATACCGATTACTCCGCCGCTGCTTCCATATTTCAAGGCATTGGACAGAAGGTTTTGAAGAATTCTTTCAATTCCTGCCCTGTTTCCCCTGACATATATTTTATCTTCCGGCAGTTGAATTTCAGGAGTAACTCCGTTTATGACAAAATCCTGATAAAACGATGCAATAACCTCCTTGACGATATCAATTAAATCAAGTTTTTCCAGCTTGATTTCCGCATCCTCCGATTCGAGCTTTGAAAGCTCAAAAAACTCCTGAATCAGTTTATACAGGGACTGCCCTTTGGAATGAATAATATCCAGATATTCTTTTTGCTCCTGCAAGCTTATATCCTGATTTCCCTGGAGTACTTCAACAAATCCGAGCAGTGATGTTAAGGGCGTACGGATATCATGTGATATATTGGATATCAATTGCCTGTGTGATAATTCCAGCGTTTGCTTTTCCTCCATTGCAGCCTGAAACCTGTCCAAAAGCATATTAATCTCTGCTGATATTTCCCCCAAATTTTTATATTGCATACCGATATGAACTCTTCTGCCAAACCCGTATTTATGAATTTCGGTTAAAACAGCGGTTATATATCTGATTCCTTTTCTATTGATGAATGTCTTATAAAGAAAAAATAAATTCAAGGCTATGGAAATTGATAATAATACCTTGATCAGTGTATCCATGTTATCCCTCAACCATTTTGTACCCTATACCCCACACTGTCTGAATGTATTTGGGCTTGGACGGGTAGTCCTCAATTTTTTCGCGCAATCTTCTTATGTGTACCATAACAGTGTTTTCATCATTTAAGTAATTCTCTCCCCAGACGGCTCCGAACAATTGAGTTTTTGTGAATACTCTTTTAGGATTTTGCATAAAAGTTTTTAGTATTTCGAACTCTTTTGCTGTGAGTGATACATGCCTGCCGCCCACAATAACCTCATATGTGGCAGTGTTCATTTCAATATCAAGATGACTTATTCTCTCTTCTTTTTCACCGTCGCCGGCAGAAAATCTCAAATACCTTCTAAGCAGTGCGTTTACTCTGGCAGTCAGTTCTCCGATACTGAAGGGTTTTGACATATAGTCATCGGCACCCAGACCCAAACCGATAATTTTATCCGTCTCCTGGCATCTTGCAGACAGGATTAAGACAGGTATATCACCTGATTGTCTTATTTTCCGAAGCACTTCATATCCATCGGCTTTTGGTAGCATTATATCCAATACAACCAGTTGGAAAGAACAGGAGGACAATTCATTAATAGCATCCATTCCGTTAAAAACACTCACTACCAGGAATCCTTCTCTTAACAGATATTCTGTTAAAAGCCGGTTAATCTCCGGGTCATCTTCTACAATAAGAATTTTTACATCCTGCACCTTAAGTCCCCCATAATATATATGAGTTATTATATCTTTTTATAAGGATGTTTGCAATTCGTTATAACAACGGAAGCAATTGCTTGCAATTGCAACACACTAACTTTTTACTTTTTTTTATTATTGAATTCAAAAAATATTAATCCCTTTAATCTAATTTATCGGTATTTGTGGTAGCTCTCACATCCATTGAACGGAGGATGCTTGGAAATAGTATTGCACTGTTGACATTATCATCAGGGCAATATATAATCAACTCAAGAGTAGTCTACTTGAAGACACTAATCGATTTGCAAATCGTTGAAAAAGAAATGCCTCAAGGGAAAAAAACTGAACGGAACAGCATATACAGACTTAAAGATAATATGTTTAAATTCTGGTACCGATTCATACCCAAAAATATAACCAATATTGAATCAGGCCTTGGTGAACAAGTTTTTAAAAGTCGTGTTTTGCCGGTGATATCTGATTATTTAGATAAAATCTTTGAAGATATTTGCATAGAATACCTCCTTTGTTGTAATAAAGCAATGACTTTGCCCTTTTTCCTATACATTTAGATATGCTCTATGACGGTTTTACAATTCTAAAGGAGAAAAATTAAATAACAACATAAATAAAATTAAGAATTATTAAGGTTAATGCGGATTCATATTCAGCATATAAAAGTGCCCGCGATGAATGCCGCCTGAAGCTTTCTCACATCTTCTCAAATATTCGATTCATTCGCAAGCTTAAATTAAAAAACCATATGTGTTTTTTATCTCGTATAGAAATGCACACCTCTGATCAATCTTCCAATAAATCTGGAAAGCAGAGGTGTGTATTTATAGACAGGTATTTTGTATGTCAGGTTTCCTTAATAATCGTATCTGCCCAGGATGCAACTGCCTGCCAATCACGGAAGTCTCCTTCCGGTGCTTTTGTATTATTGATGATCCACTTTTCGAAAGGGTTCAATGTTTTCAACACCAGTTTGCCACCAAAGCAGGTGATGGCACGGGGATGTATCCGTTCAATGATCGACTGGAGAGACTTAGGGTAAAACCAACCGTCCATCTGTTCGATTGGGCTTCCAGGGCCGGTCGGCCCGCATATAAAGAGCCAAACAGGTAATTTCTCCAATACTTCTATGTACTTTTTCAAAAAACACACGGCATTCTTATGCCAAAGCCCGATGTAAACCGAACTGCCGAGGATGATTTTGCTGTAAGGAGTCAGATCTTTTACTATACCGGCATCCAGCACATCCACCTGTACGCCTTTTTGTCTGAGTGTTTTACCGATTTTTTCAGCTACCTCAGCAGTTGAGCCTCGTTTGGAACCATAAGCTACCAATATTTTCTTATCCATTGATTACCCCTCCCTTGTCAATGTCATGAGCGCATCCCGCTATGAACGCAAGGATTAAGAACAACAGTCCGACTCCCAAGGTAGAAACCATTACCATACTGATGCTGTCCGGATCGGAAATGCGGGGTACAAATCCAAATATTGCGATTTGCAGCGTAAAAAGTATCAACAGGGAACTGGCAATCAGAAAAGGCCGCCATATCTTTGACAAAAACCCGCGTATACCTGAGGGCAAAACCTTTCTCCACCAGTTGAGCGGCTTGCGGATGCGTGTGGACATTGCGCATCCAATCATAAAGAAAATCACTTGAGCTATTCCACCACCGACCAAAAGCAACAGGATAAACAACAACAGAAATATAAGGGAAGCATGCTTTTTATGCATAAAGCCCGCCGACCAGATGATGACGGCAACCCCCACCAGCATAGCGGCAATACCGGTTATCAGAAAATTCGGGATTATGGTAAAGGCAGGTTCATTTCCATGAAGCCACATTCTGTTTGCCTCTCCAATGGCATCAATTATATAACCATTCGTCACGGTATTACCTTGTAGTGTTTCAAAAAAGCCATGCCCCATACCGCCTATTCCAAAAATAACGCCGAGCGTGGCAACGATTGTCTGTATCGCGCGGTTGACACCACTCTGTTTTGAATAAATAGTGTTTTCGCTTATCATTACTCTACCTCCTTGATTCGTCCGGATAATATGCAATCGACCATTTGATTGATCTTTTGCCTCCTCTTTTTATCATCAAAAAAATCTGTGTCCAGATACCTGCTATAAAACTCTGGTTTCAGTACAATATGGTGAAATGGAACCATGAGCTGCAAAGCGATAATATTCAAGTCCGATTCATCGCACTCAGTCAATATCTCCTTTAGTAAGGGGGTGACCAATTTGCAGGAATTCCCGCAACCGTATTTCAGTTCGAATGAAATGGCTATTTTGCAGATATTACGGTATTTGAACGCCGCATCCGCTGTTGAGAGCAACATATTCCGTAGCCTTGTCTGCGCGTCGGTACCTGTGTGGCTATTTTGATTGGATTGCTCAATAATTTCACCCATCATTGTTCCTACAACCTCACTGAGAAGGTTCTCTTTTGACTGGTAGTAATAATTGACAAGCGCAAGATTCACGTCTGCTTTTGATGCGATCTCTCTTGTCGTTATCTGCTGCTCAGTTTTTCCCTCGGTCACTAATTCCATTGCAGCTTGGAATATCTTTTCTTTAGCGGTTGATTCATCTGGATTCATTAATAGTACTCCTTATTAAACATGTTTTAATCACGTTTAATATTATACTCTATACTAAGAAATTGTCAATAGAATTATAAAATCCCTTATAATATCTTTGCATTCGGATATGATCTTTTTCAGTAATTGGAATATCCCTATACTCCATATATCCTTATCATTCAACCTCAGTCAAAATATATTTTCTTTTAAAAAATGTATTATATAATATCTTAAAGTATTATGAATGGGAGGAAGGACATGAACCGTCGTAATAATCCAAACATCATAAATATTGTGTATTTTTCAGGAACTGGCGGTACAGCACTTTCGGCAAAACATGTTTCGGATGCGCTAAAAAATAAAGATATAAATGCAGATATAAGTGAACTTTTTCAACATAATAACCCTTCTATTGAACCCTATGATATGCTTATTTTGATGTTTCCGGTTTATGCAGCTGATGCACCTTACCCCATTTATAAATGGATTTCTTCCCTCCCCATAGTTCAGAATAAAAAAGCCGTGATTATTTCAGTATCTGGTGGAGGTGAAGTATCTCCCAACACAGATTGCAGAATAAAATCACTCAGACTATTAGAGAAAAAAGGGTTTCAGGTTACTAATGAATATATGTTATGTATGCCGGCAAACTTTATTACTGCTACTGTAGATAATCTTGCGGTTAAATTGATTCAAATCCTACCTAGAAAATGTGATATCATCGCTAATGAAATTGTTAACGGTATTCCCAGAAGAAAGAAAGCCATACTTAAAGACAGGCTGATTCGATTTCTTTGCAAACCTGAAAAAATCGGTTCTAAATTTTTTGGAAGAACAATAAAAGTAAATACAAACTGTAATTCTTGTGAGCTTTGCTTAAAAAAATGTCCCACTTCAAATATTAAAATGGTAAATGGTAAACCAGAATTTCAATGGAAATGCTGTCTTTGTATGCGGTGTGTATATTCCTGCCCAAGCAAAGCTCTAAAACCAAGATTTATGTCATTCTGTGTATTAAAAGATGGATTTGATCTTGGCCGAATTCAAAAAAAAGTAAATCAAGAAGAAATACCTAATGCAGATAATTTTTCAAACAGCTTGATTTGGAATGGAGTAACAAAATATATAACAGATATAGAACATATATAATTTTATATACGCCATAATTATTACTTCTTGCTATATTATGCTTATATTTTAACATGAAACCAAGTTCAAATCCAGCGTTTTCAAGCATTTTAGTCATTTTTTCAGCTTAATTCTCACATAGTCTGCCGTCCAATGTCACACCCATCCTGTCACCTCTCAACGATAATTTCATATGTTCTTGACTGAACCTGACTTCTTTCACCGATATAAACGGTCAATTTGGCAGTTCCCGCCTTATTGCCTGTTATTGCCGCACCGTAACCCGATATTTTGACGATTCTTTCTGCAATTTCATCAAATATCCAATTGGTGTAACCGCCAACAATGTCTCCGGATATGCTTGCTATACTGTTATCATCCACTTTCCACGTCGTTATTTTTTCTGAATTTGAAAAATCACTGCCACGGACGATGACATTTATGTTAATTGTCTGCCCAACTGAAACAATAATAGGGTATTGCTGGGCCAACCTGAATTCATCCAGCTTGAATTTATCAATATTCTCATACATTCTTTTAGCCAGAATAATGGCCTGTTCCCTGGTTAAAGCACCTTTCGGCGTCATTTGGTTGTTCCCTGACCCCTGAATAATTCCACGGTAATTGATATAGTAAACAGCATCCGTTGCCCAATTTGAAATATCGGCGTGATCCGCAAACAGGCCGGGGGAGGAAAGCTGTGTATCCAATCCGGGTTTGATTTTGTTCATCAGCCTGAAAAACATCAACGAGGCCTGTTCCCGTGTCAATGAATCCTGGGGCAGATACAGGTTATTCCCGGTTCCTGTTGCAATTCCAAGCTGATATGCTTTTAAAACATTCGGGTTTACCGTGTCTGTGAATGGATTTGCCTCAGGTAAGGGCGCTGCACGATTCATCAGGATTTCATAAAGCCGGACCACCAATTCGCTAAAATCTTCCCGGGTGATATTTTCGGTGTAGCTCCCCAGTAAACGATTAGAGGTAAGACCCAGGGCTTTGGCTTCTTCCACGCCTGCTTGAGCCCAGGAACTGGGATAATTTCCTATGTAGGCATCCGTTTTTTCACCCAATCCCAGTTTTACTGTCCAAGCGTCATATGCATAGGTTTTTGTGGGGTTGTGAAGACCTTTTACATCCTTGTCATTAGAATTGGTATATCCGGCAACAATATATTCATCGTTCGATAATACAAGACTTTTTGGTTCGTCCGTATTACTTCCGCCAAGGCTTTTTTCCCATATCAGCGTACCGTCGGAGGACAAGCCGGCCAGCCAGAAATCCGAGTGTCCTTTTGCATTACTGATATCCCCGTCACTGGATTCACTTCTTGCAAGAATGGCATAACCACCGTCGCTTGTCTGCCGGATGTCGATCACTTGATCATTCCGGCTTCCTCCAAGATAATTTGCCCATTGGGGATTCTTCTGACTGTTAAGTTTTACAACCATAATAATCGAATTGGTGTTGTATTCGTCGGAATACAATGCCCATGGGAAACTCCGTTTTGCGACGTTTTTATACTGGTCAATCAACTCCTGATGAAAGCGGTTTACCGACATCGCCCAGACAAATCCGCCGTCTGCGGTTCCCTCGATACTTTGTTCATCCTGTATGGACGGTTCTTGCCATAGGATATCTCCTTCTGCCGAAAACCTTACAACAAAATCACCGGCAGAGATAAAGTCTCCGTTATCCAGTTGCGTTATATCCCATAGATAGAAGCCAGGCAAGTTTTTTTGCCATTTTATACCACCGGAGAAGTCCAGCATAACAGCATATGCTGCATAAAAGTTATTTTTCCCTCCTTGTATCCCCAGCAGATACCCATCATTCACAATGTCAAGGCTTATTACTTTAGTCGCTTCCGTATCTACATCCTGCAACACCTTTTCCCATAGAATCCCGCCGTTGGCCGACAGTTTTACCATCCAGACCACCAGGTTTGAAGATGGATTGTTTTGATTGCTCATAACATCTCCGTTTTTCGAAAATGTCATCCCTGCCAGAATAAAGGTTCCATCGCTGTGCTGCCGCACAGCATATCCGATATCACGGGCGGAACCGCCAAGGGTTTTATGCCAGACGGGCTTCCCTTGAGCATCAAATTTTACAACCAGCAAATCATCATCTTCACGAAAGCCGGAATCGGGTTCGTTCACTCGCTTCTTTGTTGTAATGTCACCGTCCGGGGAATTGGTTGTACCTATGGCCAAATAACCGCTGTCCGAAGTTAAAATCACTTCGTATATTTCCGTGTTGTCACTACCTCCAAAAACTGTCTGCCATTGAATTTGAGGCAACTGATTCATCTCTGCCTGAACAGTACATGGAATCAAAAGAATTGTTATACAGGATAAAACCAACAACACAAGTATTTTTTTTCCTTTCATGGTTGACCACCTTTCAAATCAAAATTTTTTTGGACACATTGAAAATTTTACTTCCCGTTTTTTTATAGAGCCTTGCAGGTATCTGTTACAATTTTGGTAAATAAAACAAGGATTACCTGCAATATTTTTCAGACATCCTGTTGGCCAAAACAAAAGCTTGTTCTCTTGTTGCGGTTCCCTTCGGATTAAAACCGGTTCCCGTTCCCAGGATAATTTTCTCACCATTCATCAATGTAACCGCTTGAACTGCCCAGTCAGAAATCTCATGCTTGTCATAGAAGCTGAGTTTATGTGTGGTTATTAACCGGATATCAGGTCTTGAAGGTATGATTGCGTCCAGAATTCTATAAAACATCACCGCGATTTGTTCTCTTGATATGTTTTCGGTTGGAGCAAAGCGGCCATTCCCCACGCCCATGATAATTTTTAAATTGTATGCTTTTAAGACGTTGATATCGTTTGTGTCTGAAAAAGGAGTTACAATATCATAGGTTGCCTTCCGGCCACTAAGCTCTTCGTACAGCTTGACGGCCAGCTTGCAGAACTCTTCACGGGTAATTTCCTTTTGATACTGACTAAGCAGCGTCTCATCCACCAGGTTGTTTTGAATCGCCCTGTTTACTTCATCCTCCGCCCAGTAACTGGGTTTATCGGACACATCATCGTCAGCTTTTTTCACTGGAATTTCCAAATCTTCTTTAACCGGAACCTCATACCGAATAACATAAGGTTCGTCTTCTGTGCCCGGCCCTGACATTGAATAACCTGGTTTCAGGCACAGTGCCGGCCTGATGCCATTTGCCTTGTATGCATTAAGCCCCTGTGGAGCGCTTATACGGTTTGATGGAATTGTCATGATAGACGCTGCATAGTTATAATCGGGCGTCCGTAACCAATAGGTATTGATTTGCCAGCCATTTGCGCCGGTATACCAGGGTGCTGTCCGGTTCAATTCGTTTTCTTCAATCCAGGTTTTCACCTCGTTGACAGACAACAGGAAGACTTTATGGGTTGTCAACTGGTAAAAGGCACCGTGATTGTCTTCATTAAGATTCCATGCGTGATTTCCACCATTTTTCATGGTTAAATCAAATTCACTCAGATAGGTACGGAGCGTTATCGGCTGTATTGCCGCTTGCTCCATTTCATGAAAGTTTGCAAGAAAACCCGGTTCTTCCGCATAGCTTACATCCTCTTCCAATATCCTGCTCTGGCCATCTGCAAAAGTTGAATACGCTACCTTCATGGTATGAGCGGCATCAGGTTTTTGATGTGAATAATTCACGGGCTGCTCATCGCTGTTCAACCATTCACAAATGTTTGATTTTGCCCAGTAATTACTGCCTTCTGTCATTCTGGTATTATACTTGCTATCGCGGCCTTCTGTCTTGTCACCGCTTGCATCGAATGCTTTCACCGTAAGAATGTCTTTTGAAAACAAAATACTTCCTTTATCATTATTGTTAACTACCATCCATACAATGGGTTTGTTTTCATACGTACCAAACTGCACATAGCTTCCTGTCGACAGCGCACCCGAAAAGGTTGTTGCAAAGACTTTCAGCGGAACGCCTGTTAAAAATAGCATACTCACGGTAAGGATAAAAACTGTTTTTTGAAAATGATTATACATGGTAAATGACTTATGACATTTCAATTTATCACCTCAGATACTATGATATACGACAAAAAATCGATTCACTATCATATATTTAAGCGTTTTTAGCAGACAGCTTTTCACGAACGAAGTAAACATGTTTCCGTAATAGTATTATAACAGGACAAGTCCTTTCGTTGTTTGCAACCTTGGTTTTGTCAATGACAAAGCCAGTCACGATTTGTGACAAAATTCTGTATGGATCGCCGGGTATCAGCATAAAACTTGTTCTGCGAGAATCATTATGATATATTTAAGCAGGGGTGCTTTTGATGGAATTCCATGATAAATTGAATTTTTTAATGGATATAACAAAAACAACAAACAGCAGCCTGGCAATGACCTCATCCTTGGATCCCTCCTATATCAGCCGACTGCGTAACGGAAAGAGGAAACCGGTAAAAGGTGCTTCATATATAGGAGCCTTTGCCCGGTTTTTTTCCAGAAGAATACACTCAGCAGGACAAAATGAAGTTTTCAGGGAGATATTATTACCTTATGCTGCGTTACCTGAAAATGAGAGCGCTTTAGCGGACTTCCTGCATCATTGGCTTGTGAACAATGATTTAAACAGCGGACACCTGACCCGGACTTCTGTGCAGATGCACACCGATGCTGTCCCAAGGGGCGGGCTCAACCAGGAGTTGGATGGAAATGTAATTCCGTTTCTCAACACCACCTGCGGAATTTACCAGGGTATACAGGAAAGACGACTGGCTGCGGTTCACTTTCTTAGCACAATTCTCAAACAGAATTCTCCAATGACGCTCCTGTTTTTCAGTGATGAAGACATGAGCTGGATGATTGGCGATCCGGTATTCTATCAGAAGTGGTCTGAATTGATGGGCCAAATAATCGCCAAGGGAAACCGGATAAAAATCATCCATGACTTAACCAGGGGGCTGGATGAAATACTGTCTTCAATTCAGCTCTGGATTCCCCTGTATTTGTCCGGAGCTATTGAATCTTATTATTATCCCAGAAAACGGGACGGTATCTATAAAAGATCACTTTTTATCGCACCTGGCTTGTGTGCTGTGTCTTCCAATTCTATAGGAACGATGACGGCTGACGAATCCACCGCTGCTTTTCATCAGGATCTTCAAATGATACAGGCGCTTGAAAATGAATTCAATCACTATCTCACCCTATGCAGACCCCTTATGAGCATTTTTACTCCGGATAAACACCAGAATTATCTATCCCTGCTGGAATCATTTGATAATGAATGTGCTTCCACCATATTAAAGACCCCTCATCTTTCCATGCTTTCCATGCCCGAACCCTTGATTGAGACCATTTTATTGCGATATTTTGAAACAAGTTATGATGAAACAAGAATTTTTTACGGAAAAAGACTGGAGCACTTCCAAAGGAGCCTGATCAGTAACAACTTTACGGAAATTTTCAGTGTCCCGCAACAGGAAACGCTTCTGGCGGGCAAAGCGGGAATCACCCTGTCAAATCCCTTTGGTTCCGTCGCAGGTTTCTACACCCCTGATGAATACCGCCAGCATTTGGATCACGTGGACGTCCTGCTGAAGCGCTACGACAACTACAATGTGTGCATTGAAAAACTCGAATGCAGTCTGGGATACACTCTCTATGCGAAGGAAAGCACAGGTATTTTCGTAACCAAAACCACAATACCCGCTATCGTTCTTTTTATCCAGGAAAGCAATTTATTCGCCGGTTTTTGGGATTTTCTCATAGATTTGAAAGAACGAAACAAGCCGGGTGGAGGTGCTGAATCTACTGGCATCGTATAGTTTTTAGCAAAATAAGGTCATATTTATTTCTATAATTAAGGTTGTTGTGTCTTGATTTCAAATAAGTTGCCTGATATTTGTCTGTGATAATCACCCTGGGCATCAAAAGTTGTGTTTACGAAGGAATTAATGATACAATCACGGGATAAGGGAAATATAAAACTTATACATTTAGATATGCTCTATGACGGTTTTACATAAGCTGAGACGCAGAGAAATAAGCCCGATTCAGTCATCCATCAGCATGTCCCATTCCTCCAGATAGCTCAGGTTCAGTTCTTCCTGCTCCGCAAGCTTTTTTTGAAGCTCGGTTAATCGGATATAATCTGAAGCAGCTTCATCCGAAACAATCTCCGCCTGAAGCCTTGCTATTTTTTTGTCGCATTCCGCAAGGTTTTCTTCCAGCTTTTTGATTTTTGCTTCCCGCCGGGCTTTTTCCTTAGCGGGTGTCGTATAACTTTTCCTCTCCTTTTTTTCTTTGATGACGGAGGCTTTTTGCTCATTTGCTTTTCCCGCGGCTTTTTCCAGGTAATATTCGTATCCGTACGGATACAGCTTGACATTGTCATCTTCAAACACAAGAACGGATGTCGCAACCTGTTTGACAAAATATCTGTCATGGGAAACAAAAAGAAGCGTGCCTGCGTAGTTCTTTAATATTTTTTCCAGGGTTTCCTTGCCGATTATATCCATATGGTTTGTCGGCTCGTCAAAAATCAAAAAATTAGGTCTTCGCCTAAAGATTTTACACAGCTCAAGGCGAACCTTTTCTCCGCCTGAAAGGGCATTGACCGGCTTAAAGACATCTTCCCCCGTAAACAGAAAAGCGCCGAGCGCACTGCGAACCTCGATCTGTGTCAATTTGGGAAATTCATCCCAAAACTCGTCAAGCACTTCTTTATCACTTTTATACTGTGCCATCTGCTGATCAAAATACCCGGCTTTAACCCTCTCACCGATAGAAAATGTCCCGCTGAGCGGAGGCAGCTTGTTGACGACGGTTTTCAGGAATGTGGATTTCCCAAGGCCATTGCCGCCGATAATCCCAATCTTTTCCCCGCGCATGATAGCCAGGGAAATGGTTAAAAGCGGCTTATCATAGCCTATCACCATATCCTTTGCCGATAATACCAATTTAACGCTTGGATATTCAGGCTCGAAATTTACATGAAAGCTTCGTGTATTTGCCGACTCAGGCACTTCGACAATATCCATCCGCTCAATCTGTTTCAGTTTGGACTGGGCCATGGCGGCTTTCGTGGCTTTATAACGAAAACGCTCAACAAGCCCGCTTAAGCGGGCAATTTCTTTTTGTTGCTCAATATATTCCTTTTGCTGCCTTTCCCATTCAATACGCTTTTTCGCCGCAAAAGCGCAATAATTTCCGCTGTATTTGGTAATCTTTCCACGTTCAAGCTCATAAACGATGCTTACTGTCTTGTCAAGGAACTCCCTGTCATGTGAAACGATAACCACTGCACTTTTGTATGCCTTCAGATATTCTTCAAGCCATTCAATGGCGTTGATGTCAAGATGATTGGTTGGTTCGTCCAGCAGTAATATGTCGGGCTTGCTCAGAAGCAACCGGATAAAAGCGATTTTTGTTCGCTGTCCTCCCGAAAAATCAGAAAGCCGTTTTACCTTATCCTCATCGGTAAACCCAAACTGCCGTACAGCGCTTTCATATTCTTTTTTATAGCTGTATCCGTCCAGCAGTTTGAATCTTTCCTGCAGTACCGAATACTTTGTCAACGCCTCCCCGTCCGGATTGCTCTCAAACTCTTTCAACAGCTTTTCCATGCTGTTTTCGATATCTGTCAAATGCTTGTAAGCTTTTTTAACCTCATCCTCAAGCATGATGGTTTCGTCCTCAAACGTAACCTGTTTC
>CAZSVI010000054.1:0-23684 GCA_964610205.1 uncultured Oscillospiraceae bacterium | reverse complement strand
CGTAACCAGATTGATCCATAAAATCTGTATCGGATAAAGGATGGGCCAACCTAGCATTATCGCGACAAACATTGTTACAACCTCGCTTATATTGGCGGACAACAGAAACTGTACGGACTTTCGTATATTGCTGTAAATCCGGCGCCCTTCCCGAACGGCTTCAATAATGGTTGCGAAGTTGTCATCCGTTAGAACCATATCAGATACTCCCTTGGAAACATCAGTCCCAGTTATACCCATACCTATGCCGATATCAGCTTTTTTCAGAGCAGGTGCGTCATTTACTCCGTCACCGGTCATGGCAACAATATTTCCAAGCTTTTGCCATGCTCTTACAATTCGGACTTTATGCTCCGGTGAAACACGTGCGTACACAGATAATCCGGTCACATTTTCATCTAACTCCTCTTCGGTCATAGCATCCAGTTCCATACCGGATATAACTGTACCGTTCTGATCCAATAATCCGAGATCAAGGGCGATTGCCCGTGCCGTATCCATATGATCGCCTGTAATCATAACCGGACGTATCCCTGCGGAACGGCAAAGCTTGACTGCGTCTTTAACCTCTTCTCTGGGCGGATCGATCATCCCCGTAAGGCCAAGAAAAATAAGATCCTGTTCAATATTATCCACATCTATCTTATTGGGTGTCGCGTTGATTGTTTTGTATGCGCAGGCAAGAACCCTTAAAGCTCCGGAAGCCATTTTGCTGTTTGCCGACCGGATGTCCCCTAAATGTTTTTCTGTTATTTCATAAATTTTATCCCCTGTCTGTATTTTTGTACATCGACTTAAAAGTGTGTCAACTGCACCTTTAACGAAAACATAATATCCTTTATCCGATTCATGGATTGTAGACATTCTCTTTCGTTCCGAATCGAAGGGTATTTCCGCAACACGGGGCAGGAGGGAAAGAAGTTTTGATTTTTTAAAGCCTGCCTTTTCACCCAGTTCAATGAGGGCTATTTCAGTCGGATCTCCAAAAGATCTGTCTGTATTATTTTCTGTGTACACTTCAGCGTCATTGCATAAAACCATTGCTGAGATCATGAGCTCCCAAGACTCGGAAGAAATTCGATTTTCGGCTTTAATTATTGATTCGTCGGTATAGCAGGTTGTTACCGTCATTTTATTTTTTGTAAGTGTTCCTGTTTTATCAGAGCAGATGACCTGTGTACATCCCAGTGTCTCCACAGCAGGAAGTTTTCGTATTATGGCGTTGTGCTTTGACATTACCTGAACACCCAAAGCAAGAACAATGGTAACAATCGCCGGAAGTCCTTCGGGAATTGCGGCGACGGCCAGGCTGACCGATGTTAAAAACATTCCCTTTATTTCATAGCCTCGAAGGAGACCCCCCGCAAAAATCAGCAAAGATAAAGCAAGTACAATAATAGAAAGGTATTTTCCTATTTCAGCAAGTTTCTGCTGAAGAGGTGTAGTCTGTGTTTCAGCCCTTGTCAGAGCTTCGGCTATATGGCCCACCTCTGTTTTCATCCCGGTTTGGACAACAACTCCCTTACCGCGCCCGTAAGTAACCTGTGTGCCCATATAAACCATATTGGACCTTTCAGCCAGGGCAGTATCTTTCTCAAGCAGTTTCAGATCCTTTTCAACAGGAAGGGATTCTCCGGTAAGAGAGGCTTCCTCCGTTTTCAGGCTGGCATTTTCCAATAAGCGGATATCCGCCGGAATGCTGTCGCCGGCTTCCAAAAGAACGATATCCCCTGGAACCAGGGTATGGGCCTGTATCTTATGTGTTTTTCCATCACGTATAACTTTGGCTGTGGGAGAGGACATTGCTTTCAGGGCATCCAAGGCCTTTTCAGCCTTATTTTCCTGTATAACGCCCATTACAGCATTGATAAGAATCACAATAAAAATGACCAGAGCGTCGGTCAGCTCATGGGTTAAACCGGAGACTGCGGCGGCGGCCAGGAGTATTAATACCATAACGTTTTTAAACTGTGAAATGAATTTTGATAACAGACTTTGTTTTTCCGGTTCTTTTAAAGCATTTGGCCCGGTAATCCGTAAAAGTTCATCCGCATTTTTTTCCGTTAATCCCTGAATTGTTGTAGCCAGTTCCGAGAGAACAGTTTCCTGCCGCATTGCATGCCAATGCGCTAAATCATTTCTGTCTGACGACATAGTGGTTCTCCTTTCATTCCAAATACATATTATACCATGATTCAGCGTTGGAATAAAGACTCGTATGTAAAATTTTATTGAAGTATTGTTACCGTATTTTCTTAATGTAAACATGATAACAAAAAATATCCGCTGCCTGATTTTATTGTTATACCATAAGGGAATTGTGCATCCAAAGAGAAAATATTATCAAAAATCCGTAGATCGGTGCATAAACCTGCATGAATTTCCCATAATAAACAAGTGATCTGAAAATATGGATTCCGGGACGTACAGCCGCTAAATGTTGTAAAACAATAAAGTTTGTTAAGCTGTAAACAGCAGCAGGGAGGGATGGGATTGCCAAAGGAAAAAACGCAGATATCCCCGATGCAATTAACTTTTTTAATAATTACATTGCTTATATCCACAGCGGATATATTTCTGCCGTCTTTTGTAGCTGGAGAGGCCGAACAGGATTCATGGCTCTCTCCCATTTTGTCAACGGCAATAACACTGCCTATTGTATGGATGCATTTAAATATATATCGTCGTTTTCAGGAAATGACGCTTATTGAGATATGCAAAAAAGCGGCAGGAAAAATATTCGGGGTTGTATTCGGATTATCCTTTGTTTTTTATTTTATGCTTATTGTATGGTCGGTCACCACTGAAGTGGCACTGGTCATGAACACCGCCTTTATGCCTTTAACACCGCCATGGATGTTTATAGCGCCGGCCATTCTAATCTCTGCGTATGCTGTGGGAAAGGATATAGAAGACATCGCCCGCCTGAATGAAATCCTTCTTCCGGTGGGAATAGGTTTAATTGTGGTGCTCACGCTTACGAATATTGGTGAAATTGACTTAAATTTCTTTCGCCCGGTGCTGAAGGATGGTATGGTTCCGCCACTGTTGGGAGGACTTGTGATTATGGGGTGGATGGGAGAAATAATTGTAATATTGCAGATTATTCCTTCGGTCAATAAGCCGTTAAAAATAAACAGGGCTGTATATTCAGGTGTTCTGGTAACAGGTATGGGAATACTGGTGGGTTCTTTTATTTACGCCCTTTTCGGCCCGCTTACAGCGGCATTTCAGATGCCGGCCTTGGAGTTTGCCCGATTTGCTTCAGTAGGCAGATATGTTCGGAACCTTGATTTATTTGTGATGGCTATATGGATAACCGGAATATATGTAAAAATTATGGTATTTTATTATGCGAGCACCTTTGCGCTGGCCCAGTTGTTCCGGGTGAAGGATTATAAGACACTCATTCTGCCGGTAGGTTTGTTTCTTGGAATTATGTCCGGTGCAACCCAGGGAAGGGCTATCGAAAATGCTCAGTTTCTTCATTACATATTTCCGCTGTATAGTCTGACCATGTCGCTGGTTGTACCGGGAATAATCATGCTTTTGTCTCTGGTAAAAAAAGAAAGGAAATAGAACCAAATGGAGAAGGGTTTTTTTTACGGAATGATGCTATTACTTTGGATAGCCTTTATTTTAGTATTGAAAATAAAGCGGTTCAGCTTACGGCATCTGTTTATGTGGATAACCTACAGTCTCTATTCTTTAACATATGAAAACCTGTTTGGAGAGGTTTTTCATCTGTATTACTATATTTACCCCGAGGATTCTCTTGTTTATATATTGCTGGCGTCGTTTCTGCTGTATCCGCTGTATATAATTCTGTATCTCTTCTTTCTGCCCTGTGGGAGAAAGGTGATATGGTATTCGGCCGGATGGATTATTGTTATGCAGTTTTTTGAGATAGTCTCCCTTTATACCCGGACTGTTGTACTGACAGGATGGGAAATTATACCATGGTCCCCGGTTACCTATATTGTTTCATATTTTTGAGTTTATATCTATAACGGATATTTGCAGAGAGCGATACCTGATCTGTAATAGATACGATTCAGGGATATAGTCAGGTTAACGCAGCGGGTGGCAGTTATTTTTTTTATCCAGGATTTTTTTTAATATGCCGGAGCCGACGGGAAGAAGGTTAATCGGAGTTTTATATAAAAAAGTTCTTATGCCCGGCATTCTCATCATGCCAATCAGCCTGTCATATCCCATGTTTTCCATATTATTAAAACCTCTTCGGAGTTGGTACAGCTGGAGATTTTTTTTAATAATTCCCGAACACTGCTTATGATAGTTTTTGCCTTCGGCAATGGTTCTTGCCGCGAAAACCCCCATACAAAGCGAATTGAACTGGCCGAACCCAAGAAAGGGATCAATGCTTCCTCCGGCGAGACCTGCGAAAATGAGATTATCCAGAACCTTTGGATAAACGAAACCGCTGATATGAAGTTGTGTAAATTCTTCGACAATGGGATAATTAATATTTTCATAGTACAGAAAAGCTTTCCAGTATTCAATCAAGTCCTTCTCATTGGTATCCGCTGTCACAAGAATAATGGACGCTTTTCTTTCGCTAAAAGGGGTAAGATACGCATATCCGGTTTTGCAGTAATGGTGGTTTATCCAGAAGTCCACCCTGTTGGTATCGAAATTTCCATGTACCACGGCGGCATGCACATAACCGCTGAACCATGCATGAGATAAACCCAGTTCCCGAGCAAACAGCATACTTCCGGTAGCGACAACCACATAATCATATTTCTTTTGCAGGGTATGAATATCAGCCAGTGTATTCAGGAACACTCTTGTTTTCTTCAGTGAGGAACAAATCTGGTTTTTTACCGAATCGCCCGTATTGGCACGTAAAAAGAAAAAACCGAGATTGTTGCCTTTAACCATAAGGCGCTTCGTGGGAGAATGATGCATTATCCGTTTAACAGTAAATAGCGGGGTTATATCAAGATGAAGCTTTTCACTGAAATATTTAAAATAGTTTCCGCCCGGCGGATGATCCAAAATTCTGATCATCGCTGTGCTGTGGTTGTAAGCTTCGCCGATAAAGCTGTTCTTTTCATATAAATCAGGAACAATACCCATATATTCCAGCTCATGGGCGCATGCCAAACCGGCCAGGCCCGCTCCGATGATTGCAACCTTCACGTTTTTCCTCCGATTCTTTACTATCTCTTACGGGCGGGCTCTAGATGGAAATATTTTGTGAATAATCCTATTGGGAGATTCCATTCTTAAGAGCTTTTGCTGTATATTCAAAACAGCCCGTGTCTCATCATCGCGAAGCCTTGTAAACAAAGCTTTTGCTTCAGGATTTAACACGTTCAGAATAATATGGTTATACCATTTCTGAAGCATCATTCTGTATTCCTTTATATCTTTTAAAATATCTATTTCATTCATTCATTTATTTACTTCCATAAAACCCATCTATTGTATCCCGAGAAGGCTCATTTTTTCTCTTAAATCCTTTATATGCTCGCTGGAGTTTTTCTTAAAGTCCTGAAGGATGGGTTCTAGGTTTTTTCCTTTAGCCGGTTTTTTTACCATATCGTATTTTTTTATAAGAAGCTCCTCCAATTCCAGGCTCCTGTAAAAATAAAAAGACAGCATATCCTCCTGCCGCAAGTTTGACAATTGTATCACCCGATTCGCTCTTATTTCAGTCTCCCGTTATATTTTCTATCAAAAGAGAGAATATTATACAATAGGCTTATAGAATAAACGGAAGACGGAGTGAATAGATTGAATGTAGCCATCATTGGGATGGGAGTATCCGGATTGTCCTGCGCATATCGATTGAATCAACTGGGAGTCAGGCCGACTATGTTTGAACGCAAGTCTATAGTCGGAGAATCCATTAATCTGTTTGGTATCCATTTGAACTGCTTCAACAACATATCAAAAAACCCGTTGCGTTTCCTTGAAAAAAAGTATGGACTTTCAATTAAACCTCTATCCTCTATCAGGGAAATTAATATGCGGGCAGGGAAAAAAGAAGTTAACATTAAGGGAAGGCTGGGTTATATTTTTAAACGGGGGGCTGAGAGAACCTCCCTGGAACGGCAGTTATATGATCAGATAGATGCCGATATTTACCTGGATGCGTATATTATAGATACACATCTTGACGAAATCAGGAAGCGTTTTGATTATGTGATTATTGCGACAGGTGAAACCGACATTCCTGACTTTCTTGGAATCTGGCATGAAGCTTCCGTCAAACAAATAAGAAGCGGTATTATGGACGGAAATTATAACACAGAAAGAGTTATATTATGGTTAAACAGGGAATATGCCGATAAAGCGTATATTTATTTGGTTCCAGCATCACAAAATAGAGCTGCAATAACCATGACAGTCAGTGATATTACACCGAATGAACTGGATTATTACTGGAAGCGCATGTTAATCGCAGAGAATATCTCAAACAACATTCTGGAAACATGGGATTTTGAATTTCATAGTGGTACAATAAAAACGAATCAATTCGGTAACCTTTTTTTTATAGGAAACGCCGGCGGGATGACTGACGATTTTATGGGATTTGGTATTATGAATGGAATATCAGGAGGAATTATTGCCGCTGAATCCATTGTCCAGGGAAAAAACTTTGAAAAGGGCATTATAACTATACTCAGACAAACGAAAGATCTTCATTGCCTTCGGATGCTGTTTGACAAAATGGACAACCGGACGTTGCATGCTATGACAACTGTTTTGGGGCTTCCCGGAATCCGGCATGCCGTTTACAATTATCAATTACTGCATATACAGAAACTGGGACGTATGGCGGGGGCCATAATCAAAAACAGAAAAAACAGGCTTTAGCGCTAAAGATCCAGTTTCCGTGAAAAAAGAAACTCGGCAATTGGTTTATATATAAATGCAAGCAATTCGGAAGGTTTTACGGTTTTTAGATCCGCATAATAATCGAAAAGGTAAAATACTGAGATCGCAAGCAGTACGACGAATATCGCAAATTCTTTTCCATAGCTTTTTTTTATATAATACCGTATTTGAAAAAAAGAGTATATAATAATCATTATCACAAACATATCAGTTGCCTTCACCACCGATATTAGTACGCAGAAGCCCTTCACGCTGTATTTTAAACTCCACATCATAAGAAACCGGAATCCGGCAGAAAACTTCGCTCCAATTGTCTCCAAGTTCTTTCCATTCTTTTGGATATTTTATATTAAAAAGTCGGTGGAATCCGATAAAGTCTGTTCTCAGTTGATTCTGAGCTCTGTCCATAGTTAAGGCCATTTCGGAGGCAAGGTATTTTGCCGTCTCTTCTTCAAGGGTTTCAATAAGAGATATCCCGTAATCGTATGCAACGCCGGTCAGTTCGGTCAGTACACCGGTAGCCTTAACCTTAACCTGTGCTGTAATTTTTTCTTCGGATAAAGCGGAAAAAGAGATTTCGGATCTTATTTCTGTGATGTTTATAGTGGCTTCATATCCTGAATCAGTGTTAATAAAGGTAACACCCTCCTCCATCTGATTTGAAATCATAAGGTATCCGCGAAGTTCTTCGGGTGAGAGCCATCCGACAAGCCTGTTCCTGTATATAACCGCACTGCCGCTTATATAGGCGATGGACTTTTGACTGTCTTTCCAGAACATCTTCATTAAATCCTGGCGGCTAGTGGAGAAGGTTGCTCTGTCAACGTTATAAAAGCCAATGTTACCAATAACAAAACCATACTGATGCGCTGCCATTGAGTTCAGTGCAAAGTCCTTTACTTCAAGGGCGAATCCCTTTGACCACTCTCTGGTGTTTTCGATCATTCCAATCACCTCACGAAACAGGCTCAGTTCCAGAGTGGCAGGTATTTGCATAAATTCATCGGCACGGCCTGTGGTTATGAAAATACTTGTATCATACCTCAGTTCTCTGCTCCTTGAAATAATATCATTAATATTAGACATCCCCTGTTTTGCCTTATCTTCTCCAATTACGATAATATTGTTATGAGAAAAGTCAAGAGTTCGCGTTGAAATTCTTCTCAGGTTGCGCATGGCTTCATAGGCTGATCTGCCTGAGGCTGTGCCGATCCACGTTCTTGAGGTTTCCTCCTCTTCGCCACCCCGCCCGAAAGGTTGTATCGAAAGGATTGTTACCCTGTCAAGGCCATCGTCGTCAATATCAAAACCAACCATTACCACAATCCCGATATCGCTTAACTCTACTGCGTCCCAGCAGGCGGTCAGAAAAATTGAAGACATGCATAAAATGCCCAGAAGAATTCTTTTCACTTTGAAGCTCCTTTCCTTGGTATTCTGCGGTCACTGGATTTTGACGTATGAACAGGGTTGGGCGTTTCAAGAAAAGACGGACGGTATATCTGTGAAGAGGAAGGACTGTGCAGTATTGTATTCTGTATATCTCTTAAGTTCAGAGGAGCCAGGGGGGACAGGTAGGGAACCCCCACTGAACGGAGGGATACCATGTGTATCATTATAAACAGGATAATACTGATAATACCGTACATGCCTGAAACGGAGGCAACAATCATCATAGGAAAACGTATAAGCCGCAGGGTTGAATTGTAAACATATCCGGGAACGGCAAAGGATGTGATGGCAGTCAGAGCAATGACTATAATCATGGCCTGGGAAGCAATACCGGCATCCACAACACTCTGGCCTATTACAAGGCCGCCTACAATACTTATTGAAGGGCCTATTGGCTTTGGTATGCGGATGCTTGCCTCTCTTAAAATCTCAAAAATCAGTTCCATCAATAATGCTTCCATAATAGCGGGAAAAGGGATTCCCGCTCTGGAACCGGCTATGGTAATCAACAGCTGGGTGGGAATCATTCCGGGATGAAACACAGTAAGGGCAATATATACGGCTGATCCCAAGGTGGATATCATCAGTGCGATAAAACGGATAAACCGAAGGAACAGTGCCATATGAAAATGCATATAAGCCTCATCCGCGGTTTTGAGAATATCAACAAAAACGGAGGGATAAACTAAAATAAAAGGGGAACCGTCCAATAAAACAACGATACGGCCTTCAAGAAGAAAATTAACGCAGCGATCCGGACGTTCGGTCATAATTTCGTGCGGAAAAGGGGAATACTTGCTGTCATTTATAAACCTCCTGAGATGTCCGGTATCGATAAAACCATCGGTATCAATGCTCAGAATGCGTTTTTTTATTTCTTCCACAAGGCTCTTTTCCGCTGTTCCTTCAATATAGGAAACGACAAGGGTACTTTTTGATATGCGCCCGATTTCGAAGGATTCTATTTTCATATTGGCTGTTTTTACTCTTTTTCTTATCAGCGCGATATTTAACTGAAGATCCTCAACAAAGCCTTCCTGGGGTCCTATAGCAGTGGTCTCTATCAGGGGATCCGTTACCAGACGGCCTTTTAATTTACGGGTATTGACAACAAGCGCTTCCGTAATTCCGTTAATCAGGATGATACAATCTCCCGAATAAACACCCAGCAATACATCATTGATGTTTCGGGTGCTTTTTATATCGTGAACCGGAAGAAACCGTTTAATTATACTGTCTGCGCTGGATAATGTCCGGGTATTTTCAGCACCGGAATGCATAAATTCTTCCAGGACAAAACGGTTAATGTCTTCGGAAGAAGAAAGACTCTCAAAATAAAAAGCAAAAGCCTTAAAATGCCTATCGATAACGAAATCCCTTAAAGATAAGTCATCACAGCGTTCAAACAATTTTTTGATATTCTTTTTATTTTCCTCCAGGGATGCAGTCAGAGTAAATGATACATCGTTTTTTAACGCATTTTTTGTTTTATCCATACGGGGATATTTTTTTTTCCATAATAGCCATTCGGGCAAAGGCATAATGACACCTCTTATTCTAAACACAGCTTTACCGTATTTTATTATTCTGCCTGCTCTTCAGGTTTAAAAATATTTTTATCAAACGCTCCCTAAAATCCCTATCTCCAGAGGCAGGGAAATAAAGCGGTTATTTCTAAAGTGGTGGGTATTTTACATATAGCCTTTGTCATTCGGTTGCAAAATATACCAAAACCGGAGTAACGAAAAAAGAAGAAACTAATGTTTCTTCCCTGCGCCTACTGTTTTTGCAAGTATAAATATTTGCGAGAATCCATTATGTAACTGTATTATGATAAAAGGGCTGCAAGATACTAATCTACTATAAAGGGAGTTACTTCTTTTATGAAAGTATCCACACCATCGGTATGAGCTTCCACTTTAATGGGTTTGCTTAAGTCGAGGCTGAATATACCCATAATGGACTTTGCGTCAACAATATACCGGCCCGATGTAAGATCCACATCAAAATCATAACGGTTGACAATGTTTACAAAATCCTTAACGTCATTAATGGATCTCAGCATGATATTAAATGTCTTCATTTATATAACACCGCCTTTCTGCACTATTTTCCAATTTATAAATTGGTATTATATGTACATATTATACCGTTGCAGAAACATTAGTCAATTACAATTCTGTTAAATTTCCTTAACCGTAAGTGGAAACAATAAAAAATGAGTTTATTTATTTGATTGCGGAAACAGCATATTTCTGAGAAAATAAAGGAGTAGGCTTGTCAAGCTGTAAGAGAAGTAAGGAAATATTGGTTTTTATAAATAGTATATATCCCGGTTTGAATATAGGAATGTATATAATGAATAAAAAAAAAGCAGCGTTTATTACCCTTGGCTGTAAAGTAAACACTTATGAAACCGAAGGGATGAAAAGAATATTTGAAAAAGGCGGATATCAGGTTGTGGATCCGGAGTGTGCCGCGGATGTATATGTGATCAACACCTGTACGGTTACGCACTTGAGTGACAGGAAATCGAGACAGATGATTCGGCGGGCAATAAAAAAGAATCCTTCTGCTGTCATCGCGGCTGTCGGCTGCTATGCTCAAGTTGCTCCGGAGGAGGTATCAGCGTTGGAAGGAGTTAATCTTGTGGTGGGGAACAATCACAAAAGTGAAATCCTCCAACTGGTCGAAGAGGTTAACCGCAATACTCAGAAGGTTGTTTTATCGGAACGAAAGAGAATGGAGAGCTATGAAGAGCTTTGGGCCGGTTCTTACAGTGGTCATACCCGTGCCTTTTTAAAGATTCAGGACGGATGCAATCAATTTTGCAGCTACTGTATAATTCCATATGCCCGAGGAGGTATTCGCAGCAGAAACCCCGGCAGTATTCTGAGGGAGGCTGAAGAACTTTCATCAAACGGGTTTAAGGAGATAGTTCTGACAGGAATCCATTTGAACTCGTATGGTATGGAAACGGAAGAGATTACCCTTATTGATGTGATAGAAAGCCTGACCCGGGTAAATGGAATAGAACGAATCAGACTGGGGTCTTTAGAGCCTTTTTATATAACCGAAGAGTTTATAAGCAAGCTGACCAAAATGAAAAAGCTTTGCCCGCATTTTCATCTCTCTCTGCAAAGTGGGTGTGATGAGACTTTGCAGAGAATGAACCGTAGATATACTACAAAAGAATATTACAGTATAGTAGAGAACATACGGAATTCTTACACAGATGCCGCAGTTACAACGGATATCATGGCGGGCTTTCCGGGAGAGACAAATGAGGAATTCCAAAGAACCTGTGATTTTGTTCATAGTATTGGTTTCAGTCAGGCCCATATTTTTCAGTATTCGGCCCGAAAAGGAACCCGTGCCTCGGATATACCCCATCAAATCCCATCTTCAGTAAAAGAACAGAGAAGTAAAGTCTTATTTAAGATTTGCGAAGAATCGAAAAACAAGTACCGGGATCAATATCTTGGCCGGACAATGGAGGTTTTATTTGAAAAAAGGCAGGGAAAACTATGGGAAGGTCATACCCGTAACTATATACCGGTAGGTGTAGCATCGGACAGTGTGCTGTCGGGAGAGATTCGGAATATTTATCTCACCGAACGGGAGAAAGAGATTATTTTAGGACAAATTGTATAAGGGTAGCCTTGAAATGTTTGTAAAAACAGCATATTGTATTGTTTGTCTCAATATATTACTATTAGAACAGGAGCATATTTCTATGAATCATTAAAGGGAATGGAGTGATCGGGTTGAACCACGAAACGATGATGTTCAAAGTAGATAAGGAGAATACGAACCAAGCGCGGGAAATCCTGTTAACGGTGTATGATGCCTTGAAAGAGAAAGGGTACAACCCAATCAGTCAGATTGTAGGGTATATTCTTTCAGGGGATCCGACGTATATTACAAATCATAACAATGCCCGGAGTGTCATACGAAAGCTGGAACGGGACGAACTGCTGGAAGAGCTTGTTAAGACTTATCTGAGTGATGAATAATCTGTAAAAAACCCGCAAGATTGCGGGTTTTGTTTTTTTTAAAACCGCCTTTACTTTTTATATAAACTGGGGTATGCTATATTATGGTTAAAACCAATGGAATGGAGGAGAATAAAATATGAAACAGTATTTGGAGATTGAAAGTGTTTATGGAAGAGAGATACTTGATTCAAGAGGAAATCCAACCGTTGAAGTGGAAGTTATAGTTGAAGGCGGTTATATTGGCCGTGCCTCAGTACCATCCGGTGCGTCTACCGGAGCGTTTGAGGCAGTTGAACTGAGAGACGGCGATAAAAACCGATATCTTGGAAAAGGTGTGCAAAAAGCCGTTGATAACATTAATGATATTATTGCCCCTGAAATAGAAGGTATGAACGTATTTGACCAGGCTCTCATTGATAAAACGATGATTGATCTTGACGGAACAAAGAATAAGGGCAAACTTGGAGCCAATGCCATTCTGGGTGTTTCGCTGGCTGTGGCAAAAGCCGCCGCAGAAGCGTTAGGCTTGTCTGTATATCAGTATATCGGCGGAACTAACGCAAAGGTTCTTCCCGTTCCGATGATGAATATTATTAACGGAGGCAAGCATGCGGACAACAGTGTAACCATTCAGGAATTCATGATTATGCCTGTGGGAGCGGATAGCTTCAGTCAAGCGCTTCAATGGTGTGCTGAGGTTTTCCATAACCTGAAAAAGGTTTTAAAATCAAAGGGATACAGCACCGCTGTCGGAGATGAAGGCGGTTTTGCGCCAAACCTCAAATCCGATGAGGAAGCTCTTCAGGTAATTGTTGAAGCAATCGAGTCCGCAGGGTTTATGCCGGGTAGGGATTTCCGTCTGGCTATTGACGGCGCCGCTACCGAAATGTATGAAGAAGCAAAAGCCAAGGGACAGGAAGGGAACTATTATTTCTGGAAAACGGACATAATGAAGACTAAGGAAGAAATGGTATCATTCTGGGAAGAAATGGTATCCAAATATCCTATTATCTCTGTGGAAGACGGTGTCTCCGAAGAGGACTGGGAAGCCTGGAAGCTGCTTACCGACAGGTTGGGACAGAAGATTCAATTGATGGGTGACGACTTGTTTGTTACCAATACCGAAAGACTGGGAAAAGGTATTAACATGGGAGTTTGTAATTCTATTCTGATTAAGGTTAATCAGATTGGAACATTAACAGAAACCCTTGAAGCTATTGAAATGGCAAACAGGGCAGGATATACCGCTGTAACCTCCCACAGATCCGGTGAAACCGAAGATGCTACCATAGCGGATATTGCCGTTGCGACAAATTCGGGACAGATAAAAACAGGAGCTCCTTCCAGAACAGATCGTGTAGCTAAATACAATCAACTGTTAAGAATTGAGGAAGAGTTGGGAGATGTTGCGGAGTATCCAGGTCTGAAAGCGTTTTTTAACCTGAAAAACAAATAATGTAACAAGATAAAAGCGTGAACCAGCCTTATATTTAACAGAGGCTGGTTCTTTTCTGTGTGAATCATATATTAAGTATAGCAGCAAACACCTCAAAATAACGTTATTTAAGTTTTTCACTTTCTTAAAAACAAAATTATTAACAAGCAGCATGTTTTTTTCTAATAATATTTTTTCGCTCCCAGAACCTCCTGAACCGTCCGGAGTGCTTCACCAAAGCGTTGAAAATGCACAACTTCCCGCTCCCTTAAGAACCTTAACGGGTCCTTCACATCAGGATCATCAGCCAGCTTAAGCAGGTTTTCATAGGTTGCTCTTGCTTTTTGCTCCGCAGCTAAATCCTCTACCAGATCTGCAATTACATCCCCTTTTGATTGTATATATGCTGCTGTAAAAGGATTTCCTGCCGCGCTTACTGGATAAACCGCCGAGTCATGATCTGTATAATATTCCCCTAGCCCGGCCTTTTCAATAACATCCACCGGAACACCTTTTGTCAGTTGGCGAACCATTGCCCCCACCATTTCAAGATGCGCCAGTTCTTCTGTACCTATGTCATTAAGCATAGCCTGGGTTTCTTTTGTGGGCATGTGAAAACGCTGACTTAAATAGCGCAAGGAAGCTGCCAGTTCTCCGTCCGGCCCGCCATATTGTGAAATAATATATTTTGCCATCCTTGGATCACGTTTTTTAATATTGACAGGAAACTCAAGTTTTTTGTCATAATACCACATATATCATGCCTCCCTCTCCCATGGCCACGGAGCGTCAATCCACTGCCAGCAACGGGGGCTTGGCAGATGCCGTTGACAGAGCGGGCCGTATTTTTCCTCATAAAGCTTTCGTAGTTTTTCGGATTCTTCATAACATGTCCGAAAATCTTTCAGTGCGTTAGCGTCGGCCGGATGTGAATTTAAAAACAAACCCAGATCAATCATGCAAAAATCATAGGCCATAATTTGTTCCAGTAGTTTTTGACGTTCATCCATATATCATCACTCCTTTCAATAGTTAAACTGGATAAGGCCGATATAGCTCCGGGAAAACAGTTCCCTTATTCAATCCTTCCATAGGTGGGAAAATTCCGGAGTAAACCTGGTATGGAGTATAGGTTTGAGCCAATTGCGGACTGTCAGGCATAACCGGAATAGCTATACTTGGACCTGAACAGCTGTTTCCGGCAAAAATCAAGGTTTCTCTTTCCTTCATAATATGCACCCTTCTTTTATTACAAAATCTCAGTACATCCTATGTTGTTAACATAAAATAAGTTACCCTATTATAAAAAAACGGAAAGATATTTTTAGATATTAATATACTAAGAATGTTCCTTATAATATATGCTGTGCATGCCAGTTCTTTAGATATTCTGATATATAATCAACGGCTTTATCATACCCGCCTGCTTCTTTGAAAGATTTTTGAATGATACAGGCATTTTTTTTATAGTTTTCATTTTCAAGAACATTCACCACCGAATCCCTTAAGATTTCCGGAGTTGCTTTATCTTTTGGAATATGTAATCCGGCTTTCAATTCGGCCACTCGTTTTGCAACAATCGGTTGATCGGATGAATGGGGGATGACGATAAGAGGAACACCATAAAACAGGCCTTCACTGGCACTGTTCATTCCGCCATGAGTGATGAATACATCTGCAAGCTTCAGGACTTCAAGCTGAGGAGCATAATTCATTACAAGAAAATTATCCGGAATTTTACCAAGGGATGATATTTTAGTCCGATTTCCGATAGACATGATAAACATTATATCCATATTAGAAAATGCCTTAAGACAATTTTTATAAAACGTTATCATTTTGTTATTGACCGTACCCAGTGATATATAGACAACCTTTTTGTTTTGAAGCTTATCCAGCGGTAATTCCGTATTCTCAATCCTGTCTGTAATTGAAGGTCCAATGAACTTGAAATTCTCCCCGAATGTTTTGCCATAGGGTTGAAAATAATTGGATGTATAGACTATATTGAAACTATACCGGTTTATAAAAAGTTTTTTATAATCATGAATATGCATATCAAGTGCATTCCCTAAATCCCTGTTAATCCGACACTCAATCAGGCGCTTTGCAAAAGGTATTTCCACAACGTCAAATTTGGTTAAAGCTTCAATAACCTTCTCGCTCAACGCAAAAGTACTGACAGAACAAATCGTCGGTTTACCAAGAAGTTTGCTTAAATTTTCTCCGGCAAAAAACAAGGAATCATGGATGATATAATCATATTGACTGCCGTTTTCAAGAGCCAGCGAATACATTTCCCTGAACATGTCAATAGTTCCGCGTAAGAGCTTGAACTTGAATGTATTCAGAACAATTGAATCCGGATCAAAGCGTAATTTATATGGAATAAGCCGGGCGCCGGTTGCCTCAATGGTTTTCCTGAATTTTTCGGTAGACATATAAGATACCTGGTTGCCGCGGTTTATCAGTTCCTTGACAAATCCCAATGTCGGATTAATATGTCCATGTGCGGGTATATTAACGAATAAAATTTTTGCCAAGGGAACTCCTCACTTCCATTTTAATAATTAACAAGACAGACATGATTTGATAGAAAGTTGCTTTTTCTGTAACCAGAATAACATTCCCGAAATAAGTTGTCAATTGGATTGATCGTCAATGTTGTTATTGACATTTTCCCGGAGACTCTCTTTTTAATCAATTTTTATTAATTTTTAATATTTACCAGCATAGATTTAAATAGTAATCTTTGCGCGATGAGCTCAAACCAGATCATGTGCCATCGCAAAGGGGTATGAATATGGATACCAGGAAAATTACTAAAGCAATAAAACCAACAAAACCAAGACAGGCCGATTTTAAACCGGAAAAAATGAAAACGGTAAAACAAGTGAAAAAAAAGCCAGTTAACTGGGCGGTTATTCTGGCGGTTTTATGTGCGCTTGCCGCAATTCTTATTCTAATTATTGCCATATTTCCAAATGACAGGAAGAAAAAGGAAGAAACAGCGGTAAAGGTACCTTACAATATACAGGTTGTGAAAAACGAACAAAAAAGTGTGGATGAGGGACATTCACCCTGGAAACTGGATCCTGTTTTTGTTACGCAGGTATTCGTAAGCCTGCAAATATCCCCAAATGGTATTGAAGGGAAGTATCCAATCAATACCGAAGATCTGAAGCTAATTAAAATGACAAAACAGGATGCTGTTATTCAGGTTAGCAGCAAAAAAACACCTATAAACATTGTATATCTTAAACGTTTAGTCAGGAAGGATTCAACTGGAATCTGGACAGTGATTGCCTATGAAACCTTAGGGACAAATGACAATATAGAAAATATTCCTGAAAACAAAAAAACAGGATGAATATGAAAATTAAAGCGGTATATACCAAGGCCGGTCTGGTTTTGTACCCGGCCTTTATGAAGTCAGCTCCTGTTAACGGTAATTTAGCAATAAGCGGAAAAACCCCGCTTTTTTTTTACTTACATATACTCTTGGAATTATTAGCCATTTTCCTGTCTAAACTGTGCAATCGCTTTTTCCTGAACCTCAATTACACGATCACAAAACTTGTCGAATTCTTCGTCAGGGATCTGAACCTCCGGATGGGAAAGCATATAATTCATGCTGATTCTGGCCCCCTGATCAAACCTGACAGTCGGCACATAATCAGGAACAAGCCGCTTAATCTTGCTGTTGTCAAAAATAACGGAATTTGATTTATCTCCTGCTAACGTTCCTTCAAAATAAGGATTGCATGCAATCAAAAAATCTGATGCGACATGGAATTTCTTAACCCGAACATTCAAGGCATCCCCTATCCTGTCATATATCTGATTCCAGGTTAATGCTTCATCGGAAGTAATATGAATTGCTTCGGCAATGGCGGCGGGATTTGCCATAATTTCACAGAAGGCTTTAGCAAAATCCGAACTATGGGTTACAGTCCAAATAGAGGTTCCATCTCCATGAATCAGAACGGGTTTACCCTTAAGAATACGGTCAATAACCTGCCAACGGCCCTTTTTGCCATAAATGGCCAATGGAATGGAAGTTTCATTGTATGTATGACTGGGTCGTACAATAGTAGCAGGAAATCCATTTTTACGGTATTCATACATTAATCGCTCTTCACACGCAATCTTGTTACGGGAATATTCCCAATACGGATTCGCAAGTGCTGTACTCTCGGAAATTTGATAATGGGGAAGAGGTTTCTGATATGCTGATGCCGAACTTATAAAAATATACTGCTTTGTTTTACCGGAAAACAACTCAATATCCCTCTCGATCTGTTCGGGCACGAGAACAATAAAATCGACTACAACATCAAACTGTAATTCCCGGATAAGGTTTGATACCTTCAGAGTATCCTGTATGTCCGCTTGAAGTATCTTAGCTCCTTCCGCCACAAAATCAGGTTTGTTTCCCCGGTTTAAAAGGTATAAATCCCATCCTTTTTTAATGGCAAGACGGGAAATTGCCGTACTGATTACACCCGTACCACCTATAAATAATGCTCTCATAATGATCATCCTTATTAATTCGAGTGTTATTGTTAAATTATATCATACCCTAGCACATCACACAATTTTACTCATCCTGGGGGGTGTGCGACATAGAAATATTTTTTCATTTGACCTTGATTTATCAATATTATATTAAAGGGGTGCAAATGACAAGTAAAAGATGTAGGGGCGCGCATTGCGCGTCCGTAAAAGATGTAGTGGCCAGTGGCGGAAAAACCACAACAATTTATAAAATTAACTGTTGTAAGATTCCTTGACAAAACCGTTTGTATCCATTACTATTTGTATATATTCGTTGGATATATTTGCAGCACTGTGCATACCCGGCATGTGACATAGCTTATCTGACTGCCGCAGTGTAAACAATTTAATTCAACTTTCATAAATATGAAATGACTGTGAAGGAGAGGAGTAGGCATTAATATCCGATAGAGAGTATGTGCCCTGGGCTGGAAGCACATTCGGAGAATGAATTGTCGAAGTGTCGCTCCGGAGTTGCATGGTTGAACCATAGTAAGCTGTGCCGGGTGGAATCCGATAGCTTTCCTGAAGAGCCCCTTAAGGGGAATTTTGGTGGTACCGCGGGAGACAAACCCTTTCGTCCAATTTATTTGGAGGTAAGGGTTTTTTGCAGGATAAAAGCATAAAAAGATAATTGAAAGAGATTGGAAGTGAATATATGGGTATCATTTTTAAAATAATGAGTTTTCTGCTTCTGAGTATCGGTGCGTTTTTTGTATATGGGGCAAAGTATATTGCGGTTAATTTTATGAAGGGGGTCGAGGGCAGCCGAAATAAAAACGGAAGTGAAGAAGTCCCGGCGGATTTGAACAGTGTTGGTATGGATAGTGAAAAAGGCGAATGGAATGAACAAATTCATAAAAAAATTCTGAATTCTAAAATGATTGGAATGGCTTTCATAATAGCTGGGGTAATACTGGTGCTTGTCGCCTTCAAATAAAACGATTATCATTCTTTTAACAATATGGAGGAGTAGCTATGATTCGTAATGAAATTCCGAAAAACTATGAACCAAAACAAGTGGAGGAGCGTTTATACCGGTATTGGGTTCACAAGGATTATTTTCATACGCTGATTGATAAGGATAAAGAGCCCTATACGATTGTAATGCCACCACCGAATATAACCGGACAATTGCATATGGGTCATGCGCTGGATAATACACTGCAGGATACGATAATCCGCTTTAAAAGAATGCAGGGATATTGTGCGCTTTGGGTTCCAGGAACCGATCACGCCAGTATTGCCACCGAAGTTAAAATTGTTGAGAAAATGGCTGAAGAGGGTTTGACAAAAGAGGACATAGGAAGGGAGAAGTTCCTTGAAAGGGCATGGGCCTGGAAGGAGCAGTATGGCGGCAGGATTGTGGAACAATTAAAGCGTCTTGGCAGTTCCTGTGACTGGAAGCGGGAGAGTTTTACAATGGATGAAAGACTTTCGAAAGCTGTTACGGAAGTATTTGTCCGGTTGTATGAAAAAGGGCTGATATACCGTGGGGAACGTATTATCAACTGGTGTCCCTGCTGTTTAACCTCTATATCCGATGCGGAAGTTGAATTTGAAGAAATGGAAGGTAAATTCTGGTATATACAGTATCCGATCAAAGACGGGGATGGTTTTGTAACGGTGGCAACGACGCGTCCTGAAACCATGCTGGGGGATACGGCTGTGGCGGTTCATCCCGAGGATGACAGATACAGGCATCTTATTGGAAAAACCATAATTCTTCCATTATTAAACCGTGAAATTCCTGTAATTGCCGACACATATGTGGAAATGGAATTCGGAACCGGTGTTGTAAAAATTACACCCGCTCATGATCCAAACGACTTCGAAGTGGGCTTGCGTCATGATCTGCCCGTTATTGACGTAATGAATGATGATGCAACGATGAATGAAAATGCCGGTATATATGAGGGGCTGGAACGATATGAAGCCCGCCGGAGGGTTGTTGAGGATCTGAAGAAGCTGGGATTATTGGAAAAGGTAAAACCTCATACCCATAATGTCGGAACCTGCTATCGATGCAATACGATTATTGAGCCGAAGGCTTCAAAACAATGGTTTGTTAAAATGAAACCCTTAGCCGGACCTGCTATTGATGTGGTTAAAAATGGAGTAGCTCAGTTTGTGCCCGATCGTTTTTCAAAGATCTATTATAATTGGATGGAAAACATTCGGGATTGGTGTATATCCCGACAGCTTTGGTGGGGTCATCGTATTCCGGCCTGGTACTGTGAGAATTGCGGTCACATGCATGTTTCAAAGGATATAGCCGCAGCATGTGAAAAATGCGGCAGCACAAATCTAAAACAGGATGAGGATGTGCTTGACACCTGGTTCAGTTCTGCCCTCTGGCCTTTTTCCACCCTCGGATGGCCGGAAAAAACCGAAGACCTGGAGTATTTCTACCCAACAAGTGTTCTTGTTACCGGATATGACATTATCTTTTTCTGGGTCGCGCGTATGATTTTCTCCGGAATGGAGCATATGGGAAGAGAACCCTTCAAATATGTTCTTATACACGGCCTGGTGCGGGACGCCCAGGGAAGAAAAATGAGCAAATCCCTGGGGAACGGTGTTGATCCTCTGGATGTAATTGAGCACTACGGCACAGATGCCCTCAGATACGCGCTTACAATTGGTACATCGCCCGGTAATGACATGCGTTTTTCTGAAGAAAAGCTTGAATCCAGCCGTAATTTTGCCAATAAAATATGGAATGCGTTTCGTTTTGTTATGATGCATTTTGATAACGAAATTCAGTTTGAAAAGGTGGATTGTAACGCTTTTACCCTTGCGGATCGGTGGATCTTAAGCCGAATGAATACTGTTTCTGAAGAAGTAACAGAAAATCTGGAAAAATTTGAATTGGGTATTGGTTTGCAAAAGGTATATGAGTTTATCTGGGAGGAGTTCTGTGACTGGTATATTGAACTTGTGAAACCGAGATTATTTGATCGTGAAGCACCAGATCGTTTGGAAGCCATGTATGTTCTCAATGAAATCTTAAAAACTTCCATGAAGCTGCTGCATCCGTTTATGCCGTTTATCACCGAAGAGATTTACCAGCATCTCTATACCGAGGATGAAAGCATAATGATATCAAACTGGCCTGTTTACCGGAAGGCATATAATGATCCCGTTTCTGAAAACAAAATGAAAACAGTAATGGAGACTATCAGGAGTATACGTAACATTCGGGCGGAGATGAAGGTACCTGTCGCAAGAAAGGCAAGAGCCGTATTCATAATAGAGGATGAAGAAATGGGAACTATTTTTAAGGAAGAACAGTCTACCTTTATGAGGCTGGCCGGCGTATCCTCACTGGCAGTATACAAGGATAAAAACAATATTCCTCAGGATGCGGTTTCCAGCGTTCTTGAATGGGTTGAAATCTATATACCCATGGAGGAACTACTGGATTTGGAAAAGGAAATGGATCGTCTGATAAAAGAAAAAGACAACCTGGAAAGTGAGTTGGCAAGGGTAAACGGAAAGCTTAATAATGATAATTTTATTGCCAGAGCTCCTGTTTCAGTAGTTGAAGCCGAACGGGAGAAATATAAAAAATACAGGGAATTGTATGACAGAGTTATTGATAGAATCGAATTTGTAAAAAGTAAAATATAGTATTTTTCAATGATTTTATACTCTGGTTGTAAGGAATTTATGTAACATAATATATATAAGAACTATTCTCTTTTATGTTATAATGAACAGGAATACGACAAAAAACGGACTCGATGGTTACTGTAAAAAAATTGTATATTTTAAATCTATGTTATATAAATTGGAACTGAATAATTGATGTACTGCTGTCATCCTGAGCGTTGGCGAAGGCTCTTGTTAATCCTGCGGGAGAAGATTCTTCGCTTTGCCAGAATGACACAAAAACTTTGTTCAACTTATATAGTAAAGGGACGATAAGTGTTAAAATAATATCATTACAACTTATGTTGCATATTAAGGCAGGGAAACTGAAATGATTCGGATACAAATGCAGAAAAAAACAAAGATTGCGTTACTATTGCTGGTGGCATCGTTGGTTGTTCTGGCAGTAACATTGTTATTTATTATAAAGCCCTCCGGAAATGAGCCTGTTGATTTCCAACCGGATGATGACCCGGAAATTACTGTGACACCCACGCCTGAACCGGAATTTAATGAATATGGTGAAGAAATAATTGTGCCCGAGGAACCGAAGGGCTTAACAAATGGGCAAAGGTATTATAAACCGCTTGTTGAAGAAGGAAGCAAGAATATTCTTCTTATTGGACAGGATGCGGTTTACCATGCTTATGACAGTATTATTGTTGTAAGCATAGATGAGAATACAAAAACTATGAAACTGATTAATTTTCCCAGGGATGCATACATTGATTACAATGATAAGATATTGAATCAACTAAAGGAAGCCGATCCGGAAAAAGCCGCCGATAACAGTATACAGAAGCTGAATGCCGCCCATGCAATCGGAATAAGCCTGAGGTATAAATATGATACCGGAGGCAAGTTCGGGAGAGTTACTTATATGAATTTCTGGGCTGATCTTCTGGAAGAGGTCTTTGGAATTCCGATTAATGATTATATCATTGTTCAAACCGAAGGTTTCCGGCAGATAATTGATTATTTTGGCGGTGTTGAAATTGACGTTCCAATATATATGCATTATGAAGACCCCTTCCAGAATCTTTATATTCATCTTGAACCGGGAATTCAGGTTTTGAATGGAGAGCAGGCGGAAGGATTTGTCCGTTTCCGGCAGGGATATACTATTGACGGAGAGTTTAAAACCCATTCGGTATATTTCAGGCAGCAAAACCAAAACCTGTTTATAAAGGAATTCTTCGAGCAGCACGTGAATTTATCCAACCTTGGCAAGCTCGGCAATTTTGTTGATATTATTACTAGTAACGTAAAAACAACTGTAAATGAATGGTCAGAGATTGCCAGATATTCGAGTATTATGGTCAAAGCTCTAAAAGACAAATATCAGGGTTCTGCAACAATAGTGGAATGTCCGAAGAATCAAATTATCCGTGGTATCAGTTATGAGATATTAAAAACAGAATAAAGTATGTATAAATGTATGAGGATAAACATATATATAAAGGAAACAAAATAGAAAAAAGTATAGGGCAAATACAAAACTGTCGTAATAACGGCAGTTTTATTTCTGTTATAAGAGACTTTGGAAGAGACTATAAAAAACATATTGACAAGAATAATATACCTGTGTTAGTATGTAAAAGCCGCTAAAAAAGTGGATTTGAAAAGCATCTGCAGGTACGGAAATAGTGGGAAATATTAACCTGAATATGTGCTTGACAAAGGCAAAACGGCATGATAAGATATATAAGCTGTCGCCG
>CAZSVI010000053.1:0-23939 GCA_964610205.1 uncultured Oscillospiraceae bacterium | reverse complement strand
ACGCGCAACATTAAAATTGCAATTTATATTCCCTCTGTGTTCTAATATCTATCTTTTTTAAAATATGATATAATGATTTTCATTGGAAACCCCAATTTGTACGGGTATTCATTTCACGCAAGCGCTCATTGATTTTTCGTGGAGGGGAATAAAAGTGGTAGATATTATTGAGGTTAGAACGCGCAAACAGCTTCGGGAGTTTATCTATTTCCCGTTTCAGCTCTATAAGGATAATCCATACTGGATTCCACCGCTTATCATGGATGAATATAATACACTGGATAAAAAGAAAAATCCGGCATTTGAGTATTGCGACGCCACATACTGGCTGGCTTACAAGGACGGAAAACCGGCAGGCAGGATTGCGGGAATACAGAACCACGCATATGTGAAAAAGTGGGGGAATAAGTATACCCGTTTTGGATGGATAGATTTTATTGATGATCCGGAAGTATCCAAAGCCCTTCTTCAAACTGTGGAGGAATGGGGAAGAGGGAAGGGGATGGAGGCTCTGCACGGTCCTCTCGGATTTTGCGATCTCGATAAGGAAGGTCTTCTCGTGGAAGGCTTTGATGAAATGGGAACCATTATAACAAACTATCACCATCCGTATTATATGAAGCATATGGAGGAGCATGGATATGTAAAGGACACGGATTGGCTGGAGTTTAAACTGGATCTTCCGGAATTCAGCCAGATTGAAAGACTGAATAAGGTTGCCGCCCGATCTCTTGAAAAGAATGATTTATCAGTTCATGTCCTTAAAAAGCGTAAGGATCTGGTTCCATATCTAAAAGATATTTTTGAAATTATCAATTTATCGTATGAAGATTTATACGGTGTTGTACATTTAACCGAAAGACAGATCAAGGTCTATATAGAACAATATTTTTCCTTTGTAAACCCGGATTATATTTGCCTTATAGTGGATAAAAACAAGCGTCTTGCGGGTTTCGGTGTAAATATGCCTTCACTTTCAAAAGCGGTGAAAAAGCATGGCGGAAGGCTTTTACCCCTTGGGTTTATCGATATTTTGAAGGATATAAAGAAGAATGATACCCTGGATTTATATCTTGTAGCCGTACGGCCTGAATACAAAAAAGCAGGGCTGCCCGCCGCAATGCTGAACTATTGTCTAGAAAACGCACTCAGAAACGGAATAAAAACCGCAATAGCATCTACGCAATTGGAAGACAATCACGCCGTTCATTCCATGTGGCGTTTCTTTAATTCTTGTCAACACAGAAGAAGACGATGCTATATTAAATCTGTTTAATGGGGCAGGGGAAAGAGGAAAATGTTGAAATATGTATTAATTTGTAGATGAATTATAATTGACTCGCATCAGAAATATATGATAAACTACCATCAGAGATAAAAATTTGTATAATTATGTTAATTGAATACAAGGGGGCAAGGCATTTATGCCTTGCTTTTTGTGTTTTTTTAACGTTTTTTTCATAGAATACCTGCTTGGCTTATCTGATGACACAACCATTACACTTTTATGGCATGACATATACTATTGTAATAAACAATAATACCATCATTACATTAAAAGCAATTGCTTTTGTTGGTATAGTTATAAATCCTTACTTATAAAAATGTTGAGTATACTATCAATTTTTTTAATATACAGGTAAGCAGGAGGCAATAAAATGAATCAAATACGAGGTGATTTTGTATGGTCTCATACGTTCAAAATATAAAATAATCAGTAGCTCATATTTCTAACCTATACCAATTTAAAGCTTACATCAATAATACCATGTTTATCCAGATGAAGGTAGTATGGATTAGGTTCAGTTCACTTTTTTTGACAGTGTAATAATTCAACTACCAATTATGCTTATTAACTACACAAGAAATTATTCCAATTTTTACTGCCGAATCATGAATCTATTCTTCTTTTCCCCAACTCCCAATTTCAAGTAGATTGCCTTCAGGGTCTGCAACATAAAAGTTTCTGATACCAAATGGAAAGGTTTTAGGTGCTCCAGTAAATGACTTTATTCCAAGTGCCGTTAAGCGCTCGTATTCTCTGTCAACATCAGAGAATCTATGCAGCCAAATACCTATTTCCATTGTCAAGTTAATTCCTTTCGGAGAGTAATAGGGTTCCCCTACTGCTTCTGCGAAAGCTCTTCTGTCATACATGAATAGTGACAAAGGACCACTTTTTGTTTTAAACTCAGCAAATAATCCACCGTCCCAATCGGTTTCAAATTCCATGATATTTCTATAAAACGAAACCATTTTTTCTATGTCTTCAACAAACAAACATACACCAACATTAACATTCATGCCATTCATTATTTCGCCTCCTATTTGTGATTGCTTTCATTATGTCATATCAAACACGACAATAGTGTGTTATGTTCAAAATATAAATAATCGGCAGCTCATATTTCTAACCTATACGAATTTAAAGCTTGCATTAATAATACCATATTTATACACATGAAGGCAGTATGGAATAGACGAAGTTACATATTTTATAAAGAATGTGCAATAGCTCGACAAATTGGAATCTGTCAGCCTGGCGTTATGCTTATAGTGTGCGATACTATTTCAACTCTTTCCTCATAGTCACACGCTCATTCTGCTCCGCTTCCGCCGCTTTCACGAACCCTACTTTCTCATATAGCCGAATAGGGCCAGCGTTATCCCATTCGTATCGCTCGCTTCTCACGACGGGCACTGCTCTTTGGTCATTTGATAGACCTGGCAATAGCACCGGTAGGGGGAATCGTCCGTGAACGCCCGGTTTTCAGAAATCGAAATAATCAGCGGAAAGCTCCGGGGTAAGTGGTTTGATAGTAATTGTTTTCCGTACCGGTCTGATATACTTCCAAAACCGCGCCGGGTCATGGAAAAAGTAGGCTATCCTGCCGGGGGATATATCAAAGCAATATGCAGTATCTGCGAAATCGAAATTTGCGATTGCTGTATCTACTTTTTCCTCTACGCTCCGGTTTTCCTGCTCATAGTCGAACGGCCCATGCTCGAAAACAATGTATTCGGCTTCGGGAACATCAATCATTAGCAATTGCGGCGCAATCTCGCCGTTATAATCGGAAGCAAGTCGAACGCCGAAACATTCGGCGCGAGGAACACCATAACAAAAAGGTTTGCCGTTCGGGTCGTGGATATACGCCATAATCTGACCACTGCCGCTGTTAGCCTCGCTGCTGCCCATATCATCCAATTTATTTTTGATACTGTCGAGTAAGCCGCAGATGGTATCACAGTCCTGCCCCGGAACATTCTTTTGTTTTTGCCAAAAATCCCAATAGCCATTACTCTCATAATTTTTAATGTGTAAGAATTTATGGGCGGGAATGGTTACAAAATAGACCTTGACATCTTCTGTTGATTTTACCATGCCAATCTCTCCGATTCCTAAAAAGTAGCGGTCGAAAGGGTTTATTTTTGTGCGAAGTACAACAGGCACAGGCTTTTTACGATATTCGCTCGGAGCAATACCATATGTTGTTTTGAAAGCCCGCGTAAAGGCTTCATGCGATGAAAAGCCGTAATCAAAAGCAATATCCAAAATGCTTCTTTCGCTATCCCGCACCTCTCTCAGCGCAAAAGCTAACTTTCTCTGCCGCAAATAATCCCTAAACTGCATACCCGATATTTCCTTGAATTTTCTCGTAGTATGAAATTCGGAATAACCCAACTTTCGAGAAAGAAACCGTAGCGTTATGGCTTCATCGTTATGATGCATAATACATTCGTCGATTTCATTAACGATTATTTGGATTTGCTTGTGCCACTCGTACATTTGTCTGCTCACCTCGTTTCAACCACCCTATAGTCATTTTAATGCAATGGAGATCGCATTGCTTGATTTTACTTGCGGAAAATTCCTGTTTATCGATAAGATTATAAAACCATTAGTTCATAGTTTTTAACAAGTATGCATCTATGATATCAATTATTTACCACATATTCAAACATAAAATATCAAATTTACGACCCGTCAAGGAGGATACTTTATGTAGCCCTACAGATTATGGAGGCGTAACAAATAGACAATTTATTCATCATACGTTGCCTAAATTAAGTAACATACGAATTCTGTGCTGCAATTAGTGCTGCACCGCAGAAATAATTAAAAATAACCAGAAATAACAAAAAGCCGTGAAACACAGTAAAATCAAATACTACAAGTAACTACAGATAACAGGAGATAACAGGAAATAACGGGGAAAAGGGCTTTGCGTAAGTCTACGGACCAGAAGGTTGTGGATTCGATCTCTGCCGGGCGCGCCAACAGAACCCGCTTATCTCAGTGTTATCGCTCATAAGTACATTTACTGAACCGAGGGGTAACCGGTACGGGACAAAAAGAAGAGCAGAAACCAGTCACTTTTATGTGGCTGGTTTTCTGCTTTTTATCCACTCGACGGATTCTTTCACCCCTGCGACTGTCTTTGTCTTAAGTATCATGCGGCAATTATGTTAATTCGAAAGATAGAAATATTTCGGCAAATCCAATTCACCTTTGCCTATAGCGAAGCAATACGGCAAAGCATTCCGAAAAGAATTCGGATATAATCCAACTACTTATATCGCAATAATGAGCGGTTGGAGCGATACTCACATTACAACTAATGAAATTGGAGGTTATATCATGAAGCCTGTTAAAATTATGTATATAAATCAAGATATGAATGATTGATAAAAGCCAGGGCTGTGCTATTCTATAACTAGATTTTTGCTTATAGCTTATAAAATTATAGCGGGTACAGCATAATATGGATTTGCATATATCTCTAAATGCTGAAAAGGAAGTGTTTTTATGAGCAATGTTATAGGAATCGGGATACTGGGACTTGGGGGAAGAGGAGTGTATTTCGCGGGCAAGATTTTCGGGAGACATCCCGAATGCAGACTTGCGGGGATATGTGACATAGCATGGAAAAAAATAGAGTCTTCAAGAGCAGTTCTTGGCAATGTTCCCGGAACAACGGATATAAACAAATTTCTTTCCATGCCGGGTTTGGATGCCATAGTGATATGCACTCCTGATTATGCACATGCGGAACACTGTATTGCAGCTCTTAAAGCGGGAAAACATGTATATCTTGAAAAGCCAATGGCACAAACTATCGAAGATTGTGACAGGATTATAGATACGTGGGAAAAAGCAAAGACTGTGTTTATGGTTGGACTGGAATTAAGGTACTGTACTCTCATAGAGGATGTAAAAACGCTCGTTGACAAGGGTGAAATCGGTAGAATTGTTACCGGTACGGTTATTGATAATGTTTCGGTCGGAGGCAATTATTATTACCACGGAGAAAGACGGAGGAAGGATTATATAAAAAGTCTTGTTCTGGAAAAAGGGACGCATTCCCTGGACATTGCCAACTGGCTTATCGGTTCATCTCCGGTAAAGGTGTATTGTTCGGCGGGATTGGATGTCTTTGGAGGAAATGAACCTGTGGATAAGCGCTGCAGTGAGTGCAATGAAAAATGGCAATGCCCGTATTATATTGATAGTAAAGGTTTTAAAATGGACTATGGACAGATAGTTAAACCGCAAGATTTATGTGTATATGCGGATGAATGTGATGTACATGACAACAGTCTGCTTATTATTGATTATGAAAACGGATCCCGGCTTGCATACATAGAATGCCATTTTACGCCTGAATATACCAGGGAGTTCATGCTTGTAGGTACTAAGGGTAAGCTCAAGGCATTTTACAACAACGAGCAGGAATTCAAGATCACCGTACGAAAACGCCACAGCAGGAAAATTGACGTGTATCTGCCTGAACGGACAGAAGGCGGACACGGAGGCGGTGATGAAAGAATCGCGGAGGAATTTATTAAAAGGGTAAAGAAAGGCACTGCTGCAATGCCGGGTGTAAAAGGTGCCAGGGATAGTGCCGCTATTGCGATAGCGGCAGTGGAATCATGTGAAACCGGTATGCCTGTGTATATTAAAAAATCTATTGTAGAAATAAATTAGGAGGCTATGAATATGAAACTGAGGCTGCACCCCGATATAACATGGACCGGACAATACTTCTGGAAAGATGTACATACTGAGGATTTTAAGGCCGTATCCGGTATTTCTCATACGGAAGCCGTAAATGAAAACAGGGATATAAATCTTGTATGCAATGTTGCCGATATCACATTATCATTTATCAGCAGCCAGATATTGCGCATACAGGTAAAAAAGAAACCATATAATAATGAGATTGATAAGGAGATACAAAAGCTCGAAATAATTAACAATGAATATTCCGGCATAGATACACTGTTAACAATGAATAATACCGGAAATGAATTGCAGCTGTCATCAGACAAGCTCAAGATTAAAGTTTCGAATGGGGAGTTTAATTTTAATATTTCCGATCCGGCTGATGATAAAACGCTTTTATGCTGTAAAAGCGTTAAAATCGATAAGTCGAAAGCAAAACCGGGGTATATATTTGAATTTGAAAACACCCTGGAAGATCACTTTTTTGGTTTTGGCGGGAGGACATGCAGTCCGGACAGAAAGGGAACAACGTATGATCTGTTTTCCGTAAAAGTTGCACATCAAAGGGGTGATTACGGAGGATTTGCCATACCGTTTTTTATGAATACAAGAGGGTATGGTTTTTTACTCAATAATCCCTTCCCTCATGTGTATTTTGATCTCGGGTATAATGACAGCGGCAAATGGTTCTTTTATGCCCCGGATGGCCCGGTGGACATGTACATTCTTGCAGGCCCGGGGTTTGATGAAATTCTTGCGAACTATTATTACCTGACAGGAAAACCTGTTGTACCTCCCAAATGGATGCTTGGGCTTTGGATTTCATGGTGTAACACATGGAAAGACAGGGACTGGATAGAATGGGTAAGCAGGTTCAGGAGAGAAAAATGGCCGGTTGACGTAGTTGTTCTGGATTATTTATGGCGCGGCGGGGTTTTGGCATCGATGAATGAAGCTAAAGACGGCTGCAACCTTGACTGGGATTCTGATGGGTTTGGAGACGGGCCGGCTTTTCTCCGGGAAATGCATGATAAAAATGTAAAGGTGTGTCTCCATCTGAATACCCGTATGCTTTCAGGTAAAACAAGAGATGAGGGAATCAAAAAGGGCTGCCTGAGAGAAGCCGCCGAGGAACAGGTGGTGCCTGTTTTAGGTGACAGTGATTCCATCGAATGGAACTGGAACCTGTATAAGGCGAGAGTTGAAGAGGGAGTAGACCTTTGGTGGACGGATAACGGGGAGCGGGTAGACGGTGAAGTCGGGTGCGGAGTACCGTCGAGGAACCTTTTCGGGCATTTGTGGAACCGGTTCCTGTATGAAGGGATGGAATCCATGGGAAAAACAAAAAGGCTTGTACTTTCCCGCGGCGGATGGGCCGGAGCCCAAAAATATACCATTCCATGGCCGGGAGATAGCAAACCCGGAGTTGACAGGCTTAAAGAAGATATTTGGTTTTCACTGAATATGAGTATGACGGGAGTACCCTTCAATACGGTAGACCTCGGGGGATTCAGTGAGAATGAGCAGGTGAGCGGTGATTGTATGCACCGGGATGAGAATATTATCAGAAGGGTAATTCACGGACTGCTGATGTTTCCGGTACCCAGGATTCACAATTTCGGAGAGCAGCCCAAATTCCCATGGTTATATTCGGAGGATGTCAGGCGCCTTTACAGGGAATATCTAGAATTAAGGTATTGCCTGTTCCCGTATATATACTCTGCGGCGGTGGAAGCGAAATATTCTTCAATACCGCTTTCCAGGCCGCTTGTTTTTGATTATTACCATGACCCGTCTTCAATTCAGGTTGATGACCAACTGCTGTTTGGGCCTTATTTACTGATAGCGCCTGTGATGGAAGATATGAAAGAGGACAGGATGGTATACCTGCCGCCGGGCAGATGGGTTAATTACCGAACGAACGAGATCATTACAGGGGGCAGATCATTCATAGTAGACGCGCCCTTGTATGAAACAAACGGCCTTCCCATATTCATAAAAATGGATGCGGTTATCCCTTACCGGCCTGTAAGGCAGTTTAACCAGGACGGTGATGAGCAGGAAGTCATTCTTGCCATATATCCTGAAACGGAGACAGAATATAGAATGTGGGAAGACGAAGAGCGGTATTCTCCGATAAAATTCGAAAAGAAAGAAGAGAACCTGACTGTTTATATTGGAAATAATACGGATTTGACACGCAAGTATGTAATCAGGCTGCCGCTTAATGATACATTATATAAATATAGATGCAGTCAGGATGAAGTTTCCTGTAATGAAAACGGGGAGTTTACGGTATATGTCCCGCCAGGCCGGGAATTCGAGATTATATTATTCGGGTGAAAGGATGATTCGCTGATGAACAAAAGCATAAAACCTTTCTGGTTCTGGAATGGTGAAATGGATAATGATAAGATTGTAAAGCAAATCAGGGAAATGTCGGACAAGGGGCTTGGAGGATTCTTTATTCATCCCCGGCAGGGCCTGTGTTTGCCGTATCTTTCACAGGAATGGTTCAACAGGGTTGAAACGGCAGTTGATACTGCCCGGAAATACGGGCTTGAAGTCTGGTTGTATGATGAGTACCCATACCCAAGCGGTATAAGCGGCGGAGAAGTACTGAACGGGCATCCTGAATATGAAGCCAGGATACTGGAAACGATTAGTTTTGATGCCAGCGGAGGGATGGAGGTTCAACGCGACCTGCCCTGGGGCGAGGTTACTAAAGCTGCGGCATACGAGATAATAGGCGGAGAGGTAAAGTGGAAGGATGCCGTTGATATCTCCAAACATATCGGAAACTACAAGACCGAAAAAATATCTCACCAAAACGGGCTTACCAAATACAGCCGGAAGCGTTTTATGACAGCCGGCATCGTAAACAGGCTATATTGGTGTGTACCCAGGGGAAACTGGAGAATATACATTTTCATACAGACTCCTCTTAGGAATTTCAAATATTTCGGCCGGTATATTGATCCTATCAATCCTTATGCTGTAAAGCGATTCATACAAACTACGCATGAAAAGTACAAAAGCCGTTTCAGCCATGAATTCGGCAGGACAATTAAAGGAGTTTTTTCTGATGAGACAAGTCCCATATCATCCGAGAGCAGTCTTTTCCAGTGGTCGCCCCTTATTCCTGATTTGTTTCTGGAAAGGAACGGGTACGATATCATTGAATGGCTGCCTTCATTGGTTGAACATATGGGTGAAAATACTGATATGGTAAGGTACCAATTTTGGAACACTCTCACAGAATCATTTATAAATAGTTATGATAAACAGATTCACCAATGGTGTAAGGAAAACAATCTGTTGTATGCGTGTGAAAAAAATATTTTAAGGTCCGGACAGCTTGAGCATATGGATATTCCCGGCGTTGATATGTGTCATCAAAGGGTAGGGGATCATCCGCAAACAGCTGTTACTGAACACCGGGCAAATGGCAAAATTGCCAGCTCTGCCGCGTTTTTCTATGGGAAAAGAGCATGCCTGGCAGAATGCTTTCATAGTGTCGGATGGGGAATGACACTGCAGGATATGAAATGGATGCTTGATTGTATACTCATACATGGAATCGACACTTTTGTACCTCATGCACTTTTTTATACCACAGATGCATTAACAAAACATGACGCCCCGCCCTCCTGTTTCTACCAGATGCCATGGTGGAAACATACCGGACTTCTCACAAATTATATCGGTATGATACAGGAAAATATAAAACAATGTAAAAGAGAAATTGATGTGATTCTTATTGATCCTGTCACCAGCTTATGGACTTCAATGGGTGAGAAAAAGGAATTGGGGGACAGGATTAAAAACGATTTTTCCAGGCTGCAAAACGTATTGCTTGAAAACCACATCGATTATTATGTAATAGACCAGCAAATGCTGTCATGTATTGAGATAAAGGACGGGAAGATGTTATTTAAAGAAAATACCTTCAGAATTCTGGTAGTACCTCCTTCGTTGAATATTGAAAACAAATGCATGCAGGTTGTGGAAAGTTTTATCGGGAGTGGAGGTACGGTCATTTTCACCGGTTGTATCCCGAATGAGAAAATAGAAGGAAATGATGAAGCGGCAATATTTATTGGAAGATATATGGGAATATCAGCAAATGAAATATATAAAAGCTATATAAGGAATGAAAACGGGAGCTGTTCAGTGGATACTGCGGAAAGAAAAAATGTCACCTTCGTGAAAAGAGTCGAGATGGCTGCGGATATTATCCGGAAATATTCACCGGACAGTGTCAGTATAGTATCGGAAGGTAAGGAAGCATCGGATATTTATTCAGCATGTTATGAGAAGCAAGGAAAAAGAATATGTTTTATGGTCAACCTGTCCTGCAGGCACATTGATGCTTATGTCAATTTGAAATATGGAAAATCCGGGAATTGTACGGTAATAAAGAAAGGATTGGAGCCTGGTGAAGCGGATACGGTAGTGGAATCACGTTTGGATGGCCGGCAAGTTGGGATTTCTTTGGATTTTATGCCTTACCAGTAGCATCTTATTATTCTCGAGAGTCAGGCAGAACTGCCGGATATGAAGGGCTCACAGGATTATCAACCTGTCTGGCTTGAAATGGAAGGTGAGTGGGATATATCCACAAACAGGATAAATGCATTACGGTTAAATGAATGGGATATGTGGATTAATATAAGCGAGGAATGCGGCTATACTTATACCGCGTATGCAAAAAAGCCCGTTGCATGCATGCCTGTAATAGACCAGGTTATGACTGCCCGGATACCCCTTCCGCTAAAATGCGCCGAATACTTTGGATGCCCCAAGAAACCGGTGTTTCCACAGCTTTCATGTAAATATACGGCATCGTTTGATTTGGATTTCAATACGGAGTTATGGTTTGTGATGGAACCGGGCAGTATTGGAGGCGAATGGTCTATAGTGATAAATGGAACCGAAATTCATCCTGAGGATTTTACAAACCGGGAACTGCTTGTATCTGAAAACCTCGCGTATGAGATTACCCATTTGGCTGCTGCCGGAAAGAACATGATTGAGGTCAATGTTGAGGCAAAGGAAACGTATGACGGCCTTGTGAACCCTTTATATATCTGCGGCCGCTTCGGGGTTTTTAAGGGAAACAGTTTACTGGATTGGAGGATAGCATGCCCTGCTGCAAAAGGGAAAATAGGAGATATGGAAGCAAATGGCCTGCCTTTTTATGCAGGGGATGTTATATATTCGCGGGAAATTACCATAGGAAATACAGACGAATCCGGGCCTGTAAAGCTATTCATTGATGATGAAAATATTAAGGACGCGGTGACATTAAGCTTTAATGGTAAAAATGCCGGTACAAGGGCCTGGAATCCATATGAATGGATTATTGACAGTTCATGGATACAAAAAAAAGAGCAGAATACCGTATGCTTGAATATTGCTGCAACCCTTTCCGGTTTGTTCGATGGAAATACTGGTAACAGGGAGGTATAAGATGTATAAAAAAAGGAATTTTTCCATGAACCGTTATTGGGAAGAAAGGTTTAGAGACTGGAAGCCTGTTCTTTCATTTGATGGGATGTCAAAAGAAGATTGGAAAGAATGGAACGGGAAGGCCCTTTTTAAATTAAAGGAAATCCTGGGAGAGTTTCCGGATAAAGTGCCTCTGAATGCCGAAACGGAGTACTCCATCCCGGATGGAGATATTATAAGGGAAAGGGTCGTATTCGATTCGGAGGAATTCATGTCGGTCCCATGCCAGGTTTTGCGTCCTAAAGATATGAAAGCCGACAGGAGTAATCCCGCAATTTTGTGCAGCCATGGCCACGGGCCGTTTGGAAAGGATACGGTAGCAGGTATCAGGTCAGGCCCGGAGTATGAAGCAGAGATCAGCAGGATGAACTACAACTACGCGGAGCAAATGGCAAGAGCGGGGTTTTTGACTATTGCACCCGACCTCAGGGTTTTCGGGGAGCGCAGTGACGGAGGGAACCCGTTTCCCGGAAGGGACAAATGCAATGTGAATTTCGTTAAAGGCGCTTCGCCTCATTCATCCATTTTTTCATATTCACTTCCAAGTTCATTACCATTTGTTCATACAACTACCGTTACTCATTGTTTTTCTCCTTGGCCACTACCTTAATTATACCATTTTGTAATAGAAACGGAAAGAAAAAATCCAGAGAATATCTTCAACAATATTTTCAAAATATTAATGTGTCATTTCACGGTTATCTGGGTACCGCAGTGAATAGTATTTTGTTATAGAGTTTAAACTGTTGATACATATGCAAAATTTCAACAGCATAATGATTTCCGGAAAACACATTCAAATAATCATTCCAATGTTGAATATACTTGCCTCTGTCCACAAGCTTCATAAAGAAATTATTGATATATGAGTGCTTCATGAAGCAGGGCTCCAGTATGATGATTTTACCGTTAATTCTCAAAATCCTCCGAAACTCATGCAGATATAATATTAATTCCTTAGGATGAATATGGTGCAGAACCGAAACAATGAGAATGTAATCTACCGAATTATCTTCAAGAGGAATTGCTGAACCATTTTCGATTAACCTGAACTGATAATCCGAATACAGTTTTTTTGCGTAAATAATCCTTTTTTCATTACAATCTACCCCAATATATTGGCTATGATCAAACATTTTGCAATTTGTTCCGACTCCCGAACCAAAATCAAGGACTATTTTTCCCTGAAAATCAAACATGTTTCGGAAAACATTTTTTTTATAAAAGCCGATTAGCCAATCGGGTCGGACAATGTGTTTATAAACTATAGGTGACAGTTCCATATTGTGTTTATACCTTTTCCGTAAAGTTTTAAAAGAGTTCTGATAATTTCAGCCTTTAATACTGCATCGAAACATATGCATATTTTTCTATCCGGCATCTGATGCTTCGCAACTATTACTATACAGGGGTAATACCTCTCAACCTGCGGGATCTGCTTTCCCGGATCTAGCCATACGGCGCGTTCCAGTGCCGGGGAATCGCTGTGCGTAAAAAAGCTGAAATAATTCTCAGCTTTCTTACATCAAGTAAATGAATCCTACATCTGCTTGTATTGTGGTTCCTGTTCCTGAATATATTGCTGCCTGTCCTTAAGCTGGGTCAATGCACCCTCAAAGGTTTGAGCAAGCTGCTGAAACATTTGTTTTGCCTGTTGATCCTGTGTTTCCAACGCAAATGTTTTCATTGACGCAGCAGCGTTTTCAACAGTCGCGACAGCCTTTTCTACTTGTGTTCCCACTGACATTGAATCACCTCCTTTCCAAGGATAAGATCCTTCGTTTCCACTTGGGAGGGACAGGTTATCCTCTCGGTTTAAACAGCAGGGCTGAAAGAAAGCCAAATATGATGGCAGCGGCAATTCCTGCGCTGGTGATTTCAAACAGCCCGGTCAAAACACCGACAAGCCCGTTCTGATCGGCCTCCTGTATTGCACCTTTTACCAACTGATTTCCAAAGCTGCTTATAGGTACGGAAGCTCCGGCCCCCGCAAACTCAACCAGGGGATCGTACAGGCCGAACCCGCCCAGGATTGCGCCCATCACAACCAATGTGCTCATGGTATGGGCCGGTGTCATTTTAAAACCATCCATCATAATCTGTCCAACCACACATATTGCTCCGCCAATCAGGAAAGCCCACAAAAATTTTTCCATAAACTCTGTCTCCTTTAAATTTCCAATGAAACCGCATGGGCAACGCAGGGGATGGATTCCTTTTGCTGATAAGACATGGGGGAGAGTAACGCCCCGGTTGCTATCACCAATAACCGTTTTATTTTCCCTTTACGCATACGGTTGAAATAATGGCCGAAGGTTGTCGTCGCGACACAGGCGCATCCGCTTGCTCCGGCTAATACCGGCTGGTCGTCCTTGTACATTAATATACCGCAATCGGTGAAAATTTTGTCCGGTATTTTTACATCATGCTTTTTAAGCAAATCCTTGCATATCTCGTGTCCAACCCTTCCCAAATCGCCTGTTGATATCAGATCATAATCGGAAGGCTCTATATTTAAGTCCCTGAAATGCGCCTCGATGGTATCAACAGCGGCCGGAACCATTGCGGCTCCCATGTTGAACGGATCCGATAATCCCATATCGATTACACGGCCAACAGTTGATGCAACAACACGAGGTCCTTCGCCTTGCGGCGCTATAACGGCGGCGCCTGCTCCCGTTACCGTCCATTGGGCAGTTGGCGGCTTTTGTGAACCATATTCGGTGGGATATCTGTATTGTTTTTCAGCCGCCGCATTGTGACTGGACGTTCCAACAAGCACATTTCTGCCAAATCCGTTGTCAACAATCAATGAACCGATGGTTAAACCTTCCATGGAACTTGAACAGGCGCCATATAAACCCAGATAGGGGACACCCAGAGTGCGTGCCGTAAAACTGCTGGGAATAATCTGGTTTATTAAATCACCGCTTAAGAAGAATTGAATATCTTCTTTCTTTAATCCGGCTTTTTTTATTGCTGTTTCACATGCCTGTTCCAAAAGCTTCTTTTCGGCTTTTTCATAGCTGTCCTGGCCTAGCCATAAATCATCATGCAGAAGATCAAAATCACCTGCCAGGTTTCCTTTTGCTTCGAAAGGGCCTCCTATGGCAGCCGAACCGATTATAACAGGTTTTGAGTTATACACCCAGGTCTGATGGCCCTGTAACATTTATACACCACCCAGCATCTTTAAAATAACATGGATTATACCTATGACAAAGGCAGAAAAAACACCGTAGACAATAACCGGCCCGGCAATTTTAAACATGTTTCCGCCGACTCCGAGCACATAGCCTTCACTTTTATGTTCCAGGGCGGCGGAGGCAATTGTGTTTGCAAAACCGGTTACCGGTACGGCCGATCCGGCGCCGCTCCATTGGGCGATATGATCATATACGCCAAGACTGGTAAGCATTGCGGAGATAAATATGAGTACCGAAACCGTCGGGCTTCCCGCCGTTTTTTCATCGAACTGGAAAAATGTTGTGAAAATAAGCTGGATTCCCTGGCCAATCACACAGATTAAACCGCCTACCAGAAAAGCCTTGACGCAGTTTTTAAATAAAGGCCGTTTAGGTTCTCTCGCATGTGCAAAATCCTGATATTGCTGTTGTACGGGAGTTAATTTCTTTCGTTTTTTACTGGACATAGCATCACCTTCTACCTTAATAAATAGGGTTTCAATTTTTCCAAAAGCTGCTTAACTTTTTCAGCATTCCGGGAATACATTTCCTTTGCCTGCTCGTTCTGAGTTTCCATCGAATAGGTTGTGAGATCGGCATGGATCTTTTCAAAGTTTGCGTACAGCAGTTCCTTGACTTGTGGCTGGGGAAGAATTATGGCATCATCAAACAGATCCACATACAAATCACCAAATGAATCTACCTGGGCAAGGAAAACATTATCCAGTGAAACGCCCATCTTTTCAAGCTCAATACCCAGCCATTCCTTGTTCAGTCCCAGTGAAGCAAGCGGTTCATTCAGAATGTTGCCATCCAGGACGACGGTTTGCGGTTCGGCCAGAGGAGCCGTCTTTATTCCCAAATCATGGGCTGTAACCGGTTTTTTGTCCGATTTCATGAAAACATTTATTTCTCCGGTGGATTCCATAACCGCAAATTCTACATCCGCCATGCTGAAGGCATTTTTCGCCCGGAGTTCCCGCAGCAGGTCTTCTCCTGTCAGCCTGGTCTGTAGCAGACTTTCCTCCATTATTTTTCCATGCTTGATTAAGACGGTTTCCTTTCCGCTCACCAAATCGTGAAACCATTTGCTTTTAATTTCGAGATATTCCATGGCAATTGGCAGTATAGCCCATACGCCAAGCGCGACTAAACCGAATGCTATATTTATAAGGTTTATTGAAATGAGCGCTGTCAGAACAGCAATCACAATATAGCTGACAACAGGGAAAGGGGAGAGCCTTGCAATATTTCTTTTTCCCATCAGCCTGACGAGAATAAAAGTGATAATAAACAGTATGATGGTACGTATAAGTACCTGTATCCATTCTTCCATAGTTATCCCTCAATTTTAGTTTCCCCTATATTGGGGTTCCTGCAGTTCAAGTGCCTGGGCCCTTTTTTCCAGGTCATTAACGATATCCCGCGTTTTATCAAGAGCATCATGAAACACCGCTGCTGATTCATTATTCCTGATTTGCTCCGAATAAATACGTAATGTTGCCTGGCTTCCTTTTAGCGTAGCCAGCGTCTGTTTTACCTGTGAAGCGACCGTCATACTTTTTCACCTCCGGTTGCGTGAATCATATTCGTCCAGGTAAACCCGTGTTATACGGGTTGTGTTTCCTTTTTTTTTATCTTCCTTTGTTGCATCCTGAAGGACGACTTCTTCGTCGTGCACACCGGGTGCAAATTTGGGTTTTTCCGCAGTATTTTTCTTTTTTTCAGACATTCAATTTCACCTTGCTTTAAAAAGAGAATCGCTTGTATTTTTAGTCATAGGCTAAAAATATATACATTTTTTAGTACAGGTAATTGTAGTTAAAATTAACTGACAGAAAATAGGGGAGAAAGTTTTTAAAAGCCAGGATGATCTTTTTAGTTTTTAATGAATTAAATGTGCAGCATTAGTGCCGGGAAAACTTTCAATGTTGATTTGTTGTAGTAGAAGAAGCGTAGCATCGGATGCCGGAAAAACTTTCAATGTTGATTCGTTGTGGTAAAAGAAGCGCAGCATCAGTAGAAAAAAAGCGTAAATGTTTTCAATGTATTAATTTATTAAAAATGAACAGATAAGGGGGGGATTCCAGAATTTAATACTACATTCAACGAAATAAAAATTTCGTTGAATGTAGGGGAGGTTATTTTTCTAAAATACTTATATGCTGAGTTTATAGCTTTCAATTAAAAGAGAAAATTACATAGCAAGACAAAAGATCCCAGTGTGTAAAGAAAAAACTGTATACAGAAAAGCAATAATTGTTACGCTTGATTTTAAACAGCGAATAATATATTATGAAATCAGGCTATAAGCTTTGCCCTGACAATATTTTATTTCCGGGAACCATTTTCCGGGCTCCGGTTTCCGGTTTTGTATTCGAGGTTACATATGATAAAAAACATTTTTGAAAACGATATGCCCCCCATATTGAAAGATTTTTTGATTTATATGCAGACTATTAAGGGAAAATCCATAAATACCATTGAAGTGTATTTTTATGATTTACGTGTTTTTTTGCGGTTTTTAAAATTGCATCGAAATACAATTCCGAAATCTACAGCATTTGATAAGATTGGAATCTCAGATATTGGTAATGTTTTAATAAAAAGCGTCACTTTAAGCGACTTATACGCATATATGTCATTTGTCAGCAATACCCGTTCAAATGCGGCATATGCCAGGGCTCGCAAGGTAGCCAGCCTCAAATCATTTTTTAACTACTTAACCACAAAGGCAAAAGTACTGGATATAAATCCGGCCTCTGAACTTGAAACGCCAAAAATCGTCAAGCGTCTGCCCCGTTATCTGAACATTGAGGAAAGCAAGCAGCTTCTTACCTCTGTTGAAGGTGAACACAGTATACGGGACTATGCTATCCTGACCCTCTTTCTGAATTGCGGTATGCGTTTATCCGAACTTGTAGGCATTAATCTAAACAGCATTAGGAACAATACATTGTCAGTTATCGGAAAAGGCGACAAAGAACGTATGATACCGTTGAATTCGGCCTGTATTGCGGCAATTGATGATTATCGCAGATTACGGCCCGTTGACGGTGTGAAAGATAAAAAAGCTTTGTTTTTAAGTGAAAGAAAACAGCGTATCAGTAAGGCAACAGTACAGCACCTGGTGAAAAAATATATTATTTCGGCGGGACTGGATCCTAAAAGATATTCAACGCACAAGCTTAGACACACCGCCGCTACTTTAATGTACAGATACGGCCACGTTGATATCCGGGCGCTGCAGGAACTTTTGGGACATGAGAGCATTTCAACCACTGAAATTTACACGCATCTGGACACACAGCAATTAAAAAACGCCGTGGACAGCAATCCGCTTTCGAATTTTAATGTAACTTCCCAAAAAACAGATTAATGGTTTATCCGGTTCCAGGGGTGTGCAACATAATATGTCGCTTTATACATATAGACCATACGATGATGATTGGAGTTCATTGAATTTTCATATGATATCTTATATAATAAAAAAAAAGAAAGAAAAAGAAAAAGGTTTTTTAAATGAAAAAGGTAATTGCCGGTTTACTGATAATTATGATGCTGATATTGCCACAGTATAGGGTTATAGCTGATAGCCAACCTTCTTCCTGGGCCGTTGAAGAGATAAACAAGGCAAAGCGGAACGGATTAACGATTGAAAAGGTTTTAAGTAATACGACTTTGAACATAACCCGGGAAGAATTCTGTGAATTAATTATCAGACTGTATGAAAAGCTTTCGGGAAAAGAAGCCGCAGTCCCTTCTAATAATGCGTTTACGGATACAAGAAACCCGGAAATATTAAAAGCGAATGCCCTGGGAATTGTAAACGGAATCGGGGAAGGGCGGTTTGATCCTTCCGGGTTGATAACAAGAGAGCAGATAGCGGTTATGTTTCACAGAACCTTGAAGGTAATTGATGAAAGCTTGCTAACAGAAACCTTTGAAATGACTTTTTCCGATAAAATTGAAATTGCCGATTGGGCTGTCGTAGCGGTTGCTTTCATGAACGGAAAAGGGATTCTTGGCGGAACGGGAAACAACCGGGTAGCACCCAAAGCCAATGCATCAAGGGAACAGGCAGTAGCACTGGTGGTCCGAACCTATGAAAAATTTTCTCCGGAACCGCTCTCATATATCATTCCCAATAACCCCGATTGGATTTCCCGTTATATCAACATATTAAAGAGTGATAGAGAAGCATTCATTGCGGCATTGTTAACCGAGTGCGGATCTACCCCTGCCGGGGATTTGGAAAAATTAAGCCAGGCCGAAAAGGAAGATAAAGTGGTCAGCGTACTTAAATACTATGTGGCAGTTGGCGAAGATGTGGCAGGATTAGTCAGCTTGTGGAACGGGGAAGGTGGAACGCCGCCTCAGGGATACTCTCAGCCTGTTGATGAAGTCAGAATCAATATGGATTTTCAGCCCTACAATTATGAGATAGTCATTCCTTCAACGGTTAAGAAAGGGAATCAGAATCATATCATACTGAGCAGAGGGAATGAAAAGGACTTTCTTGCAAGAGAATTGGGTTGTATTGCGTTAAACATTGAGTTGGTTGCCTTTGATAATCCAAAAGGCGTATTTCTAAAAGAAACCTCCTTTCCTATCTGGTTTTATATCGACGGATATGTAGAAGATCAATTCAGGAAGACACACAGACTACTTGAAAAAATGATTGATCATGCGGTTCAGTACCTGCAAGGAGAAGGCTATAATGTAGATAAAAGAGTACTTATAGCAGGCTTTTCCGGGGGAGGGATTTTCGGACAGCGGTTTGCCGTTTTATCGCCGGAATATGTCAAAGCTATTGTGGGTGGGTCCTGCGGAGGGATATTGTTATTGCCTTTTGAAGCACTGAATGGGAAGACACTCCCGTTTCCGCTTGGAATCAGCGACTATTCCTCCGAAGGAATCGATGGCAGAACCTATAATTGGGAAGCGTATCAGGAGATTAAGCAGTTGATTTATGTATCGAATATTGACAGTACATGCCCGGCAATATTCGACTATATTATCTATGACGATGAAAAAAAGGATGAAAAGTTTTCCATGATGATTAATACCTTCGGGGTCTATGATACCGAGAGATTATACAATCAATGCCGATATATGCGGCAAAATGGTGTCAGTAACCTGTATTTTACAATGTATGAGGAAAAGGAAAGAACGCCTCAAATGGCACATTTCGGCCGGGATGATTTTGAAATTGAATTTTTACGCATGGTCATTGAGAACGCCGACGAACAGGAATTTACAAAATTCAATACACCCCCGGAACAGGTGGAAAAGCTTTTGCAGGTTGAGCCTTATACCGTAAGTGGAGAGGGTGATCGGAAAGATCTGTTTGATAATTTGAAGAAATATCTGACAAAGTAATGCCTCCGAGAAACAGAAGATGGGTTTATCCCGTGGTTGGCTGCGTTGTTTATTTACTTATAACAACCGAAGCAATTGCTTGCAATTGCAACACACCATTTGCGCTCGGAATAATGAGCGGAAAGCTGCGTGCGTGACTTTTCGAGCGGACTCCTAGTCTTTCAGAAACTGCCCCAGAGCCTTTATATATTCAGGATCGTCATCACCGGCAGCAATATCTATCGGAAGTCCTTTCTCATTAATATTTGTGTGCAATATATTCCAGTAATGGTTTACAAGGAACAGAGCATATTTTTTTGCATAGTCGATATATACTGTTTGCCCTACCCCCTTCCCCACAGTCGGTCTTCCAATTATTGTAACATTATCCGAATACAATTTAAGACCAAGGGCTACCAGTTCCGAACTGCTTGCCGTTTTTTCATTTACAAGTATCCCGATTTTTTTAAATTCTATTTTGCTTTTAGCGGAATGATATGAACGAATATAGCCGTCGCGCTCTATTAAATAGCTTGTAATACAATCGGGCAATAAAGCATCCAGAATCTTATTGGCTTCTGATGTTAACCCTCCGTCATTATCACGAAGATCCAATATCAGTATTTTTTCTTTTGAATCCTGAATGCTCTGAATATACTCAGTGAACTGTACACCGGTCTCGGGTGAAAAAGTACTGATAACAGCATAAATAACATTACCATCCTGCCTTGTTACCATATTTGTTTTATCATTTATACTGACAAAAGATTCAAAATCATTTCCCGATATCATATATGTAAAGTTGTCATCATAGCTTTTTATTCCCTCCAGAAGTTTTTCCACATCCTGTATGGAATAATAATTCCCTTTGCGAATAATTTCGGTCAGTGCCTTTTCTACCTCATCCGTATCCTTGTAAAACAAGTAATATTCTTTAATAAAGTTTACCAGCCTTTCCCCTGAAGATGTCGATCTCGCATAGTCAAGCTTCTCTATAAGATATTTCAGCAGGCTGTAGTCTGCATAAACTCCCCTTGCCCTGTCTGCATAATCCTGAGCTTTTGTATAATTCTGAAGGTTTTCATATTCAAGTCCTATGTATGTCATAGTTACAAAGTCATTTGCCGGGTTTTTCTTTAGTATCTGTTCGAATATAGCTATTGCTTCATTTGATTTTCCCTGATCAGACAAGCTTCTGGCCTTAAGAAACATCAAATTTCTGTTTTCGGGAAATTGTTTTAACATTTCATCCACAGCCTGTATGCACTTTGTATAACTTCCCATATTGTACAGAACGGACGCCATATTAAAATTGTATTCATAATTTTGCGGTTTCAGTTGAACAGCTTTTTCAAAACTGTCGTATGCTTCATAATATTCTTCTTTCCTGTAGCTTATCAAACCTGAAAGATTATACGCAGGCGCACTGTTAAACTTAATATCCAATACCATATATGCCAGTTCTTTGGCTTTTTTAAAATCACCAAGCTCAAAATAGCACATACCCTGAAGAGCCAATATATCCACATCCGACGGATTAAACTCATAATATTTTCCATAAGACAGAATTGCCCCTTCATAATCATTCTGATTATATTGAGCGTTAGCTTTATACAACCAGGCTTCAAAGGATTTATTGTATATATTGAGGGCTGAATCAAACAACTGTATCGCTTCTTTAAACTTTCCCTCACCTGACTTTTTTAAACCTTCCGCAATAATCTGATCGGCCCGTTTTTTGGCATTTACGGACTGTTGGGCCAAATACGGCAATGTCAGATATATATCGTCGAACTGACTGTTAATATATTGGTAATTACACGAAATATGCTTTTCTATACCCTTATCATCTTCATAACGGTATTTAACTTCCAGTTTCAGCTCTTCAATGTAATAACCATTCCTGCTGATAATTATTTCTATATTAACATTATCAATAAAATCGGATATAAATCCATAAAGCCTGTTAGCATTAATATTATAAAAACTGCGCATAAAGACAGGGAAAGCTCCTGTTCCCCTCAGTATATATTTGCCATTTTCCTCAATAAGGTTTAAATTGTTACAAAGCTCCTGGCTGGGTAGAATATAGTCATATACTGTTTTGCCTGTGAGAGTATCATCATCTGACAGCTTATCAACAGTCCAGATTGATTCGTCTGATTTCCTGGAATACAAATATTCATTATCCACCCATATTTCTATGTCATTTTCAGTATTACCGGTTTTAATTTTCTGGTGGTATAATGATTGAGTCTTGTTTATTCTGCTTTCAGTTACTATTGTTTCTGTCTTTCCTTCTTCCTGAACCGATGTAAATAAAATGGAACTAAAACTGTTAATTAATGAACTAGCGGAAGACACCCGGGTTAAGACATCTTTTACCTTATTGTAAGTATCACTGTAAACCCATGACAGGGGTGTTATATTCTGCCCTTGAAGGCTCATTCGGAACAAAAGTTCTTCAGTTCCGCGAAGCAGTGTGTAATATACGGACGATTTATTTATATATATGTCCTTTGGTGTATCATTATCCTTATATTCATTGATTGTAACAGCCTCAGTCCCGTCCTTTTTCATTTTTATCAAGCGGCTTCCCGTATCTGTTTTAACAGCTGCATAAAGGTTTTCACCATCTGAATTCATTGTTATTGGATTTTTGTCATAAATTCTGAACGGTTCTCCCCCCGATTTTGTCAAACGATATAGACCATTATCTGTTTCCATTTCATTTCTGGTAAGGTAAATATAATCCTCGTCGATTAATTTAAAATCGTATTCATTTGCGTTCCTGAGGAGTTCCTTTATTCCTGAACCATCAATACGGGCTTTGCAAATAGAATGATTAGTATTTTTATAAAAAACCCAGCCGTCTTGAACAAACCAGTTTTTGGGTGTAAAAATGCCATCCTCAAGAACTTTTTCAGTTACGCTTCCGTCTGTTCCGGTTCGGTATAGAACCCGGGATTCTTGCGAATCTCCATAGTAAATCCAACCGTTTATAATATGTATTGAGGAAACCGGGCTGTTTACTATAATTTCCTTTAAAGTACCATTTTTCTGAAACCGCATTACCTTTTTTATGCCGTTATCTACAGCAATACTATATATCCATTCGCCAAATATATGCAAGTCACATATTATATGGTCCGATATTTTTTCCTGCTTTTTTGATGCTATGTCTTCCCTGATTAAAACACCATCTTCTAAAATATAAAAATTCCAGATACCATCAGTGGCAAATCTGCCCCGGTTTTGAATATTTCCCAGAGTTGTATTTTCTGTTACCTCATTTATAAATGCGGTTTTTGTATTGTTATCCCAGTCAACAACAGCCCCGAGAGCTTCACTTATAAAGCGGACCGGAACCAGTATTCTCCCGTTTATTCCGGCAGCGGGTACATCCATAATAACGGTTTTCCCATCAACCAGTGCGTTTTTATTGTCCAATTGGACCTGAACTTTTGTACCTTTTGTTATAGTAGCTGTTTTTGTATAGTTATCCCATTCTACCAATGCCCCCATAGCTTCAAATACCGCTCTTAACGGAACCATTGTACGGCTTTGTATAAAAACAGGCTGTACGTCAAAAAGTACTTCCGTATCATTTACATATACGTGTATTTTTGTTTTATTCTCTTCCGCAAAGGTTGAAACGGATATATTCATAATAAGGATTAGAACAAGAAAAAAGATTAACATTTTTTTCATACGATTGTCCTTTCATAACTTATATAAGCCCATCCCCTGTGGAAAAGCTAAACATAAATTATTTTACCCTATGATTATCATATCATTTTTTAATAATGAAGTAAAATGATCGGAAATGAGTTAAAAAAATGTTATGTTATTGTAAAGAAGAGAACCAATCGGAT
>CAZSVI010000052.1:0-23967 GCA_964610205.1 uncultured Oscillospiraceae bacterium | reverse complement strand
TGCGTGCCAAAACGCGGGCGCTTTAGCGCCTACATAACGCGTTTTGTGTGCAACGCACCGCGAGCGTTTGATAAATCAAATATCAAGCTTTAATATTTTTCTTATTTGTGCCACACCAGATTCCAGGCTTGTTAATACGGGTATGTTAACATGTTTTAACAGAGGCATGAGATGATACATGCTGCCTTGAGCAAGGACAATTACATCATTGTCCTTTTCAGCCCCGTTGACTTTGTTAATAATCATACGGTTATGTTTTTGTTTATCTCCGGTTTTTAGCAGCAATTCATAAGCTCCTTCAACGAAGCAAGGGGTTACTTTAACCGACTTGCCGACTTCCCGGGCTGCCTTTTCCACCAACTCACAGGATGGTTTAACAGTGGATATAGCAGTAGCTATCACTGCAATTCTGCTGCCTGATGAAACGGCCTCCCTGGCCATAGGTTCATCAATTTTGGCTATCGGAATATCGACCATATTTCCTGCAATCTCAGCAGCCAATCTCACTGAAGAACATTGGTTGAGTGCGCAGATACAGCCTAAATTTTGCAGTATGCTGTAATAATTACAAATTCTGTTTATGACCTGTGCATTGAGCCCTTTATTTTTCAGCACCTCCTCCAGAAGGCTGTCGTCAATTATGTTAATCATTTCTACCTCAGGTAACTGAAGCCTAAATTGATTTTTAATATCCTCCACCGAATACAAGAATGTATGTACAACCCCTACTTTCAGTTTCATTTCTTCTCCCCCTTAACTCAATATTATAACAGAAGTGATTTCCTTTATTACTCCTATCGTTCTCAATTAATTCCAACATGCTATTTTTCACTAAATAAATGGCAGGAAACATAATGTCCCTCTCCCGCTTCCTTTAGCTCCGGCATATCTTTAAAACATATATCCTTTGCAAAACGGCACCGCGGTGCAAAACGGCATCCGGGCTTTGGGTTTATGGGGGTCGGCACATCACCCTCCAGAACGATATGCTCTTTGTTTTGCGTCATATCTATGTTTAATACAGCTGAAAGCAGTGCTTCGGTATACGGGTGTTTAGGTGAATTGAATATATCGTCTGTTTCAGCCAGTTCAACAATTCTGCCAAGATACATAACGGCAACTCTGTTTGATATATGGCGCACCACTGATAAATCATGGGAGATAAATAAATATGTCAGATTCAGTTTCTCTCTCAAATCAATCAGAAGGTTAATTATCTTCGCTTGTATTGATACATCCAATGAAGAGACAGGTTCATCACAGACAATAAAACTCGGATTCAAAGCAAGCGCCCTGGCAATGCCAACAACCTGACGCTTTCCGCCGTCCAGTTCATGTGGATATTTAACCCATAACGCTTCCTCTATGCCTGTTATATCGCATAAATAACGCACTTTCCCATCAACTTCATCCTTATTCCCAACTTTATGAATAATAAAAGCTTCGGAAAGAATTTGCTTAATGGTTTTTTTGGGATTTAATGAAGAATAAGGATCCTGAAATACGATTTGCACTTTTTTGCAATAAGGCAGTCTTTCTTTTCTGCTTAGATTAACAAGATTTATATTGTCGTATATGACCTTACCGCCTGTTGCCGGCAACAACCCTAAAATAACATTGCCGACCGTACTCTTGCCACATCCGGACTCACCCACCAAACCAACCGTTTCGCCTTCATGTATATTAAAGCTTATATCATCAACCGCATAAAGAGTACCCTTCCCTTTAATGGGAAAATATTTCTTCAGATTTTTGATTTCCAACAATATTTTTTTCTCATTATTCATTAATCTTACCTCCGCTTTTATCTTCATAAAGATAACACGCTGCCGAATGGCTTTGGGAAAGATGAATAAATGGAGGAAAATCTTTTTTGCATTGTTCCATACAATGCGGGCATCGTGGATAAAATTTACATCCTTCGGGAAGATTGTTGGCATTTGCCGCACTGCCGGCTATAGCTGTCAGTTTATTCCTCTCCCCCACTATCTTAGGCAACGAATTCAAAAGGCCAATGGTATATGGGTGCTGAGGATTCATAAAAACTTCGCGGACAGTTCCATATTCAACGATAGTTCCTGCATACATAACAGATACAACTGAACATAGCTCTGATATAATTCCCAGGTTATGTGTTATCATCAAAAGGGAGGTTTCATATTTTTTCTGCAGTTCTTTTATGAGTTCAATAATCTGCAGCTGTATTGTCACATCCAAAGCGGTTGTTGGCTCGTCAGCTATCAGCAGCTCCGGGTTACAGGCTAAACCCATGGCAATACCCACCCTTTGCCTCATACCTCCTGAAAATTGATGAGGATAATCCAGAATACGATTGCGGGGAATTCCCACAACCTCAAGCATTTCTCCCGCCCGAACAAGGGATTCTCTTTTACCCATCTTATAATGGTTCTGGAACACAACTGAAATCTGCTCTCCAACTGTAAAAACAGGATTCAGAGAAGTCAGGGGGTTTTGAAATATCATTGACATACGGTTTCCTCTAAGCTTCTGCATCTTTTTTTCATTGATGGAATCCAGCAGCTGTTCGTTGAAGTATATTTCACCATTTGTCTTGATACCTGCAGGTCTTGGCAATAAACGTAATATAGAAAGAGCAGTACTCGTCTTTCCTGAGCCTGATTCACCAACTAAACCCATTGCTTGGCCTCTCTTAATTTTTAAATTGATCTTGTCAATGGCATGCGTAACGCCAAAATCAGTATGATATTCAACAGACAGGTTTTTTATTTCCAATACATTTTTCAATGGTTTATCCAATGCTTTTTCCCCCTTAATGTTTCATCTTCGGATCCAATACGTCCCTTATGCCGTCACCAAGGAAATTAAAAGCAACTACGGTAGTCATCAATGCAATACCAGGTGCTACTACAATCCAGGGAGCAGTTGAAAGATACTGACGGCCTTCAGATATCATAGTACCCCACGACGGTTGAGGCATAGGCACGCCCATTCCCAAAAAACTCAATGCTGCTTCCAATAAAATGATCTGTCCGAATTGCTGACTTATTAATACAATAAGAGGAGTAGTCACATTAGGTAAAACCTGACGAAACATAATGTGAAAGTTAGATGCTCCCAGAACGCGCGATGCATGGATGAATTCCTTATTTTTTATCATCATAACCTCTCCGCGTAAAACACGCGCGAACTTGACCCATGTAGATATAATCATGATAATAATAAGATTTGCAACGCTTGCACCAAGTATACTGGCTATAACAATAGCAAGCAGTGTTGTATTGATAGACAGTTGAACATCTCCAATCCTCATGATTAAGGTATCCCATTTTTTGCCATAATATCCGGCGAGCATACCCATAAACGTTCCTAAAACACTTCCTCCTAATACAGCAAATAGTGCTATTAAAAATGATGTTCTGCCGCCCACAAAAAGTCTTGTCAGAAGATCCTGCCCCAGTGCATCGGTTCCCATAATATAACCGTTAGTACCTTTAGCAAACCATTGAGGTGAAATCAGTCTATCAGACAAATTCATTGTCATTGCATCATGAGGTAATATACGTGGTCCTGCAAGTATACAAATAACAATAATCATTACCAGAATAAAACCCAACATAAAAAATTTTGAACGAACAATTCTCCGTATTAATTCTTTTTTACTCATCTGTCATTACCCCATTTCATTAAAGTCCAGGCGTGGATCCACTATGGTATACAGAATATCAACCAACAAGTTTATAAATACAAGCATAAAGGATGTAACTAAAATAATCGCCTGCACTAAAGTATAATCCCGTGAGTTTATGGCCTGTATTGTAAGAGATCCCAATCCTGGCCAGCCGAAGATCTGCTCTGTGGTAACCGCACCACCCAGATACGTTGCCAATTGTATACCACTGACAGTAATAACAGGAATAATGGCATTTTTCATAGCATACTTAAAATACACTTTCCAAGGCTTGCAACCTTTAGCATAGGTGGATGTTATGTAGTCCTCCTGCAAAACCTCAATCATGTTTGATCGGAGAAGCCGGGTCACCAGTGCAGCCATCGGCAGTCCCAAAGTAATACTGGGCATAATCAAATGTTTCAGGTTACCATAGCCCATAGAAGGTAACGCCCCCCATTGCACAGATATTATCAGTATGAGCACAAGGCCGATCCATACCGGCGACAGCGCTTGACCAAGCAAAGCAAACAACATCGCTACAACATCAATTTTGGAACCCTTTCTCACCCCGGCTATCAAACCAAGTGGTATCGCTACAATTAATGATAATCCGAATGCAGAAAAGGCAAGCAGAGCGGTTAAAGGCAACCTTTCTTTGATAAGATTCCAATTGGTGCTCTGAAAGTAAAAAGAATCTCCCAGGTCTCCCCTTACTACTCTGGATATCCAAATTATATACTGCTCCGGCTTGGATTTATCCAAACCGTACTTTTCGCGTACTATCGCTTTCTGGATTTCAGTTGCATCTTCCGATGTCATCAAATTCACAGGATCTCCGGGAGCCAGATGAATTAAGGAAAATATAATCATAGATACGCCTATTAAAACAAGAAAAGAGAAAAACACTCGCTTCAATATATACCGTAACAACTTAACACCATCTTTCTTTTTATATCCATTCTAAAGATGTAAATTTACGGAGCCGAACCTGCCGGCTCCGCAAATCAAAGTAGTTTATTTCTCATCCTTTATTACATTACGGAAATTGGTGTGCTTACTTCCTGAAAACACCACATTGCTAACAGAGCTGTTATATGCAACAATTGCTTCCATTGCAAAGATAAAGTTCTGGGGAGCCGAATTCTCCATTAAAATGGAGTATGCCTTTCGCATCAGTTCATCTCTCTCGTCATAATCCATTGCTACGTTGGAAGCAAGAATAGCTTCATTGAGCTCAGGAATAACAAAACCGGAATTTAATGAATCTCCAACAACACGCTGATTAAGGAAGGTATAACCATCACCCAATACGAAAGTACTGCCGGTTATGTAAAGGTCATAATCACCACTTTTTCGAGCCTGAGTAAATGCAGCGCTTTGAAGCTGATCCAGTTTTACTTTAAAGCCTACCTGAGTTAAGTATTGATAGATTGCGGTTAAAATCTCATCTATCTTGTCATAATCTCCAATTGGACCTATAACACGAATCGTCTCTCCATTATAGCCGGACTTTGAAAGAAAATCCTTAGCCAGTTCCAAATTGTATTTATAACCTTCGGCGGTTTTATCAAAACCAATGGTTCCAGCAACACATGGCCAGGTTGCAACACGCCCTGCACCAACAATGCTATTAACTATCGCATCACGATCTATACCGTAGTTGAATGCCATACGGGCATTATAATCTGAGAATATACTATCGTTATTTTGGAATCCTACATATAACTGATCGTAAGCTGGCATACGTTCTATCTTGATTCCGCTTGATTCTATAGCCGGTACCTGATCAGACGGTATCCCGTCAGCCATATCCAAGTCTCCTGTACGTACGGCTGAAACACGGGTAGTGTCTTCAACAACAGGTTTGTAAATGATTTTGTCTACATTTGAGTCACATACTCCCCAATAATCATGATATCTTTCAAAAACTATCTCATTCCCAGGGCTATAGCTAACAAACTTCCATGGGCCTGTTCCATAATTGTACTTAAAAATTTCGACTCCAATTTCAGAATACAGGTCTGCAGGTATTGCTGCCGGAAATTGCGCCAGCAGCATCAGAAAATAACCGTCCGGTTTATTAAGATTAAACTTAACCGTATACTCATCAAGAACCTCAACACTGTCAAGCGAAGCAAATGTACTGTGACGAATCAGGGTTGTGTCTTCGACCACTCGATTATAGTTAACCGCAACATCTTTTGCGGTACAGTCTTCACCATTGTGAAACTTGATCCCTTTATTTAGTTCAAAAGTTATTGATAAACCGTCTTCCGCAATTTTCCAACTATGCGCCATACCCGGCGTATACCTGGATCCGTCATAATAGATGAGATTGTCATACAGTAAGTTAAAAAGAATGTAGTTTATAACATTGTTTTGTCCCCACATATCAAAACTCTGGAGTTCCTCAGCACGCCCATATTTGAATACAATCTCCCCGCCTTTTTGGGCTGTTTGACCACTCTGTCCATCATTTACCGTAGGCTTTCCTGTATCGGCCGGAGTACAACCTACGCAAAATGTAAGCATCATCAATAGAGCCAGTAAAATTGATACAAACCTTTTCATTTCCTTTTCCCCCTCTTTAGCATAAAATTATTAATGAAGTTATAAATCAAAAATTCCTTTTGATATAACAATCATCCACAGTCAATATAATCTTTTAATCATCCGACTTTCGCCTGTTCCCTATCATGGTTATCAGCGTATCTACGCAGGCTGCCATGTTCTTTTCGTCAGCTATGCCTTTACCTGCAATATCCAGAGCGCTGCCATGACTCATAGAAACAATGAGACCAGGTATATTTGTATATATCAGCACTCCATCCCCAAAGAAACTGCTTTTCATTGCAATATTGCCCTGGTCGTGATACAGATAGACAATTCCTCTTACTTCGCCGCATCGGGCTTTTAAAAACACAGTATCGGCAGGACAAGGCCCAATAACATTCTCTCCGTTATGTTTCAGCCGGTTAATGGCAGGAGTGATTATCTTAGCCTCTTCGTCTCCAAAAAGCCCATCTTCTCCCGCATGAGGATTAAGTGCAGCCACCGCAATTTTACACTCCTCGGGTAAAACAAATTTGTGCATTACATTTAATAATTCATTTGAAGTTATTACTATTTCCTCAACGCTCAGGTTATCAACAATCTTAATAAAAGAGCAATGACCAACAACTGTAGCCCTGAATATATCCTCACACTTTATTACCGACTTCACTTTGGGTACTCCATAAACACTGGCAAATAACTCAAATTCAGAACTAAATTTTAATCCGGCCATATGTAATGCTTGCTTTGTAATAGGACCCATAATCAAACCATCCAAATAGCCAGTTTTTTGAAGCTCAATTCCTTTTAATATGCTGTTATAAACTAAATGTCCGCTATCTGCGCTTATTGACCCCAGTTTAATATCTGAACCAGACTTTATATCCAGAAAGTAGACCGATCGATTCTCAAGTCGATCTCTCTCTTCAGAAAATTCTTTTACGTTTAATAATTTAGTATTGAAGTTTAATTTTCTAATTAATGACTCATATATTTTACGGCTGCCAATAAGAACAGGTATAAAATTATTCTTGTTTTTAGCTAGCATCTTTGCCGTAATTTCAGGGCCTATGCCAGAATGATCTCCTAAAATAATTCCAATTACTATTTTTTTTAAGTTATCCATCAAAACACTCCGTTCACTATGATCGCTGCATATCTTTCAAACCACATGGTTCTACTTTTATATTGAGCAATTTTAATGCCAACTTATATACCATTCTCGGAATAACCATTCCAAAGCTTTTATTTACCCGGGTTATTAAAAATAAAATTAATTTTTTTCACTAAAAAAATTAGGGGTAATTATAAAGAACACATAAGAAAAGTCTTTTTCTGTATCATTACTAATACATTTCCCTTTGCTTCTGTTTTATTTTTAATACTCTGAGGAAGCAAGGGGACGGTTCTTTCGCTTCCAAAAGAAGCAAGGGGACGGTTCTTTCGCTTCCAAATGAAAGAACCGTCCCTGGCTCACCTCTACAGGTGTGGCGAAGGCCCATCCTTACCTGCATATCATCATGTTTTTATATTCAACTTTTTTATTAAGCGGTGTAAGGTGGATGGATCAATATCCAGATCTACAGCTGCCTTACGTATACTGCCTTTTTCCTCCAACGCCACACTGATATACTCACGTTGAAGATTTTCTATGGCTTCCTGCATGCTTTCACCGGATTCCAATCCCTTTTTTGTGTTAACTATTTCAGAATATACCATCCTGGCCGGAAGATCGTTTGCGTCGATTTGCCGATTCGGAGATGAAACAACCAAATTTTCTACCATGTTTTTCAATTCTCTAACATTTCCGGGCCAATAATAATTTAAAAAACATTCCCTTATGTTTTGAGAAAAATATTTTTCAAGCTTATACTTTTCACAAAAATCCTGCAAAAAAAAGGTTGAAAGAGGCATTATATCTTCACGACGTTGACGTAAAGCCGGTATACGCAACTCAACAACATTAAGCCTATAATATAAAGCATCGGAAAAACTGCCCTGCTCCATCATTGTTTTAAGATTCCGGTTGGTTGACGATATCACACGAACATCCAGCGGAATTATCTTTTGACCCCCAAGCCGCATAATTTCATTCTCCTGCAGTACTCTCAAGAGCTTTGATTGGAGCGCAAAGTCCATGTCTCCAATCTCATCAAGAAGGATTGTTCCATGATTCGCCAGCTCGAACAGTCCCGCTTTACCCTTAATCTTAGCACCAGTGAATGCCCCGCTTTCATATCCAAAAAGTTCGGATTCCAATAATTGATCAGGTATGGCACTGCAATTAATTTTGATTAAAGGTTTTTGACTTCTGTCACTGTTTCTATGTATAAATGAAGCTATAACTTCCTTACCAACACCGGTTTCACCAACAAGCATAACTGTAGTCGGATATTGGGCAACCTGTTTGGCTTTTTCAAATACTTTCACCATATTTGCACTGTTTGCTATAGCATCACTAAGATTTATTCTGCTTAACTTTTCTCCATAATCAGCATTACGTTTAACACTATCCTCCAATTCACTCTTTAGCTTTTGCATATTGGCTACATCATTTATCTGAGATAATATTAAGGTTTGGTTATGCTCCTCGCATAGCAAGGGTGTACTGGTGATAACATAATGCTGTTCATTATGTTTGACTTTTTTCCCTGTTTCTGCCGCTTCTGATATGACGTTTTTCAGGATTACTTGATTCAGCGAAATCTGATTTTGAATGTTATCATAGTGTTTGTTTCCATACAGCAAATCACCACGGGTATTGGTTATTATAACCGCAATTTCAAAAACATCCAGTATCCTTTCAATTTTAATATTGTTAATATACGATTTCACTTTGGTTCTCCCTTCGCTTAATCGCTTTTCTATCAATGCTTCCTGTTGCTTTTTTATAGCAATGGGAGCATGATTTTGCTGTCCAAAATACACCAATGAGGAAGCTCACCACCTGATTAAGGCAATCGGTACCCGCCGCCTATAGAGGTGGGTTGGGAACGCGTTTTGGCTTCGTTATACGTATTTCTATATATTTCTGAGAAAGTCGTAAATACATAAGATAAATTGGTAGGGTTTGCAATTCCCAGATCTGCAATATCAAGAGCACTTCCATGCCCTGTTGACAAAACCGGGAAAGGAACATTTGTATAAATTATAGCTGTCGATTCAAACATCTGTGTTTTCATTGCAATATTACCCTGATCATGGTATAAATGGACTACTCCTTCAAAGTCTCCGTTCATGGCACGGTTAAATATCGTATCGGCCGGATAGGGGCCTAATGTATCTATACCCATTTTATTCAGTTTCTTTATGGCCGGTACAATTATCTCAAATTCCTCAGTGCCTAGAAGACCACCCTCACCTCCATGAGGATTCAATGCAGCGACTGCAATTCTTTTTTTTGTATTGCCAAAGAGATTCATTACATTATTAAGCCCAACTCCGGTCTGTATTATTTTTTCAGTAGTTAAGTGAGACAATATTTCTCTGAAGGGAATATGTCCAATTACAGATGATCTAAACACATCCCCGCCTTTCACAACAGTCTGAACTTCATCAACTCCAGCAAGATATGCGAATAGTTCATATTCAGACTGATACCCACATCCGGATTTAGCTAAGGCTTCCTTATTGATTGGCGCCATTACGATACCCTTTGCATATCCCTTTTTCAAAATTGAATATGCCTGTACAATCGATTTATAGGCAATCATACCACTTTCACCTGTTATTTCGCCAACCCTGACTTTTGATACATCTCCTCCGACATCTATAACCGGAATACCCCCTATAAATAGCTTGTTTATATCGGAGGGAATAGTTTCTATTGTAATCCGATTAAAAAAAAGATCCGGAGCTATCCTGTTAGCCTTTTCAAACAGCAATTCATAATTACCTATAAGAAGCGGATAACACAAATCGTATATTTTAGGTTTTAAAAGCAATTTGAGCACGATTTCCGGTCCTATTCCTGCTTGATCACCCAGGATTATACCAACAGGTGGTTTTTTTAATGTTTTAGCCAAAATTTTCACCTTCCTCATCTTGTTGTTAACCAATGGAATCCAATAGCTTGCAATTGCAACACACCGTTTTATCAATGCGCCAGTATAGAATTGCAAAATCCAAAACTGAGCAGCCCGTCAGGCAATACCTTCCGTCTGTTTATGAAAGTCATAACACGGCGCATGCTATTAGTTCATCGAGCTAAAATACACTTTATTAATCTACCTCTGACAAAAGTCACTTAAAGAGGCGTGGGGTACATCTTTACCTCACTAAATTTTACCTTAATCGCTAACACATATTTGAATAATAGACTATTGATTTTTCTTCCAATACCTTCGATTCCTGTTGTATGGGAACCGGATTAGTTCATGAAAGAAGTTTACTTAAAACCATATCAATCTTACACTTAACTCACATCGTTTATTATACCACAGCAGATCTCTCAGCCGCAATCATAGGGAATGAACCAGTTTCTGTCAAGCAGCTGACGGGTTACTGTTTATTCCTTTTCATAAACTGTTCATGTATATGGCACAATTTTGACACAACTGATTACTATACTTGTTCCATACTAGATTGATGAAAAATCTTTACAAGCCCTTCCCCGGTTTCTGCTAAGCGGATATGCAAATATCCCGGTTGGTATGACATCAAGGAAAGGAAAATCCAAACGATACTATTGCTAAAGAGAGGAGAAAAGTAATTATGAAGAGAATACTAACATTTGTCATTTTATGTGCAATGCTTTTATTGCATATATCCGCCTGTTCATCAAATAAGGCGGCGGATTCCGGAGCTGTTGAAACCGAAGCCATCGGTACAATCGAATCAGGCGACAACCAGGACTCATCCTGTGAAGAGAATGAACACTCCGACGGGAAGAATGAACCCGAAGGCCGTGGAGGTGAATTAAAGCCCGCAGTATTTTTATCCGGAGAATATGAAGGAAAATATAATCCTGCCGATATTAGAGGTTCCTATACACTTGGTAGCATATCAAGATACTTTGATATTTCCCTTTCTGTTTTGGCTGAAGCTTTTCATATTCCTGTCGATGAAGCAGAGATGGTTCAGAACAAACATTATAAATATATTTTTGATGGCCTTTCAGGAAGCGGAAAAAATATTGGAAACGGTTCCATGATCGTCTTTGTTTCCATGTATACGGGAATGCCTTTTGATATTCACGAACCGGAATATCTGCTTGAACCTGCCGCAAAGATTCTGAAAGAGCTGGGAACACTATCGGAAGAGGAACTTGAGTATCTTGAAAAGTATATTGTAACCGTAGAGGAAGCTGCTCCTATCCCCTTTAACCAGATTTCCTTTCATGAAGATGATGACGATGAATATAAAATATACGGACGCACCACTTTTGGCGATCTCCTTCAAATGGGAATACCCGAAGAAGAAATATCACGCATTATTGGAGTTCCTGTTCCGGATTCCAGGATCAGTGTAAAAGATTATTGCGTTGAAAAGGGACTGCCATTCAGTGATTATGTGAGACAAGCACTGTATGAAGTGCTTTATTCGCTGATATATTAATTTTGAAGTGATATCTATTGAAAAAGAATTTTCCAAATATATGTTATACAATTCTTTTTATATTTCACAGCTATATAGGTTGAATTTCTGATTCAACCTATATAGCTTTTGAAAGGACTATTGATATGCTGAGATCGGATAAGAAATACAAAAAGTTAAGATTACCTGTTCAACTTTTGTTTATTGGACTTTTAGCCGTTGTTTCGGTGCACACCGTTTTATATAACTCAAGCAGATCAGACCTTCCCCCCGTCTCACTTCAAGGGCTCTGCCCTGTCGGAGGGGTTACGGCTCTGCTTGAACTGCTAATACGCGGCATATTGCTCAGCCCTGTCACTGTTGCCGTTATTGTTATATCTCTTTTATTCGGATCGGTATTCTGCGGATGGATATGTCCTTTCGGAACCATCCAGGATTTAATTACACAACTAACCAAAAAGCTGAACATTAAAAAGTACAATGTACTAGTGCCTCCCTCTGTCGACAAATATCTGCGTCTTTTCAGGTATATTGTTCTGCTTACGGTTATATGCTTTTACATCTTCCATATTATCACACTGCTTCATCCGTTATGCATTTATAATTCCATTACAAAACCATGGAATAATTCACTGCCTGCAGGTGCTGTCATTCTGTTTGGAATTGTTGTCATATCCTTTTTCACAGAAAGACCCTGGTGCAAATATTTGTGCCCCTATGGCGCACTGATTGGATTAACAAACAAAATCAGCTTTTTCAGAATCCGGCGCAAAGCATCCTCTTGCATTAATTGTAAAAAATGCAGCACAAAATGTCCTATGAATATTGCGGTATCGGAAAAGACAAAAATTGATGATGCACAGTGTATTTCATGCTTTAAATGCATTTCGGGTAATCATTGTCCTGTTAAAAATACCGTGACCGTTGACTATACCTTTAATCATACAATTTCCCTTAAACAAAAGGGTCTTACATTTTTTATTGTAACCATATTGTTCTTCTCCGTATTTGTCGGATACCTATTAAACACAACATATATGGACAACAAAACCGATGAATCCGTAACCGTCATGGATATAGTCGGATATAACCGGGATACAGGCTCAGAAATTCCGGCTTATACGGACAAAAAGTATGCGGACGGTGTGTACGAAGGTATTTCGGTAGCTTATCGTCCCGGGTTCAAGGTGTTGGTCACCATTGAAAATGACGAAATCACCAATATTGAAATTGTATCGCACCGGGAAACCAGAGGATATTTCGAAGAGTCCTTTGAGGTAATACCCGAGGAAATAATAAAAGAACAATCCACACAGGGTGATTCTATCTCAGGGGCAACAAAAACAAGTGACGGAATTAAAAAAGCGGTTGAAAACGCCTTGAAAAAAGCTGAAATCCAAAACCACCGATAGAAGCCATAGCACCCTTTTTCCTTTAAACCATTGAGAAAATTTAATCTTCATGTATTTAACTCATGTTTATTAGCAAACTATATAACGAAGAATTCAGAAATTGGAGGGCTTCGTATGATTGAAAATAATCATGATTCCGGGGGAATACCCGGTAATATAGAGAGTCTGGTTGAAAACGGAAAGAATGCTTTAATGGAAATGGTTAAGCTTAACCAGCAACAGGTGGATACTATCGTTAAAGAAATGACTCTGGCCGGGCTGGCAAGGCACATGGAACTGGCAAAACTGGCGGTTGAAGAAACCGGACGGGGTGTTTATGAAGACAAAATAATTAAAAATCTTTTTTCTACCGAATACATCTACCATAGTATAAAACATCAGAAAACCGTTGGTATTATAGATGAAAATGAAGAAGAGGATTATTTTGATATAGCTGAACCGGTTGGAGTCATCGCCGGAATTACTCCTGTTACAAATCCAACCTCAACAACGCTTTTTAAATGCATTATTGCTATAAAAACAAGAAATCCTATCATATTTGCATTTCATCCCGGCTCTCAAAAATGCAGCGTAGAGTCTGCCCGAACTGTCCGGGATGCCGCCGTTAAGGCAGGAGCACCGGTGAACTGTATCCAGTGGGTGGAGGAACCTTCCATAGAAGCCACCCAGCTATTGATGAAAAATGACGGCATCTCATTAATACTGGCTACCGGAGGATCCTCCATGGTCAAGGCTGCCTATAGCGCGGGAAAACCTGCGTTAGGGGTCGGCCCCGGAAACGTTCCCTGCTATATTGAAAAGACAGCCGATATCAAGAGAGCCGTAACAGATTTGATTATATCCAAAACCTTTGATAACGGAATGATATGCGCATCCGAGCAGGCCGTCATCATCGACAGCGATATTTATACAAATGTGACTGACTACATGAAAAAACTCGGTTGTTATTTTGTGAACGAAGAAGAGCGAGTTAAGCTTGAAAAACTGGCCATTAACCAGGAAAAAGGCGCCATGGATCCACGGATTGTAGGACAGTCTGCCGGAAAAATCGCACATATGGCGGGAATTGACGCACCGGATGAAACCAAAATACTGGTTGCCGAAATAGAAGGGGTGGGCCCGGAATATCCTTTGTCCCGGGAAAAATTAAGCCCGATACTTGCCTGTTTAAAAGTGAATAATTCAAAAGAAGGCATACAGCGTTCGGTAGAGATGATTAATTTCGGAGGTTCGGGGCATTCTGCCGTTATACACTCCAATAATGACCGTATCATCGGTGAATTTGCCGAAATAGTCAATACGGGCCGGATAATTGTAAACCAGCCTTCCAGCCACGGCGCCATAGGGGATTTATATAATACAAATATGCCCTCCCTCACCCTGGGATGCGGCTCTTTCGGCAGGAACAGCACAACTGCCAATGTGACTGCCGTTAATTTGATTAATAAAAAGCGTGTGGCAAGGAGAAGGTATAATATGCAATGGTTCAAAATACCTGAAAAAATCTATTTTCAGCCCGGCTCGGTTCAATATCTTTCAAATATGCCCGGAATATCAAGAGCTTTGATTGTAACCGATGAAATAATGGTAAAGTTGGGTTATGTGGAAAAGGTTCTTTATCATTTGAGAAAACGGGAAGGTGACACCTATGTCCATTCAGATATTTTTGACAGGGTACAGCCCGATCCGACTGTCGACACCGTAAGAGAAGGTGTTGTCGCCGCGGAAGCCTTCAAGCCCGATGTCATTATTGCCCTGGGAGGAGGGTCGGCAATTGACGCGGCAAAAGCCATATGGCTGTTTTATGAGCACCCTGAAACAAATTTTGATGACCTGCGGATGAAATTTATGGATATACGGAAAAGGGTTTTTAAATTTCCGTCGTTAGGAACCAAAGCCAAATTTGTAGCCATCCCCACTACGTCAGGGACAGGGTCGGAAGTAACCTCATTTACAGTTATAACCGATCCCGAAAGAGAAACAAAATATCCTCTTGCGGATTATGAACTGACTCCCGATGTGGCTATCATCGATCCTGAATTTGTCCAATCTGTGCCGGCAGGGGTAACTGCGGACACCGGAATCGATGTTTTAACCCATGCCATTGAAGCCTATGTCTCGGTTATGGCTTCGGATTATACCGATGCGCTGGCCATGAAAGCAATACAGCTTGTCTTCGACTATCTGCCGAGATCCTATATGAGCGGAGACGATAAACAGGCCCGTGAAAAAATGCATAATGCCTCCTGTATTGCCGGTATGGCTTTTACCAATGCTTTCCTCGGAATAAATCACAGCCTGGCTCACAAACTGGGCGGAGAGTTTCATATCCCCCACGGCAGGGCAAATGCTATTCTGCTTCCTCATGTGATACGGTATAATGCTTCCAGACCTTCCAAATTTACTGCTTTTCCAAAATACGAACACTATATCGCGGATGAAAAATATGCGGAGATAGCAAAATATCTTCGTCTGCCCTGCGCTACATCCACAGAAGGCGTTGAATGCCTTATATCCGCCATAACCGAATTATTGAAAAAACTTGATATACCGGCATCCCTTAAGGAAACAGGAATATCTGAGGATCATTTCATGCATGTGATAGACGAACTGGCCGACAAGGCTTTTGAAGACCAGTGCACAACCGCGAATCCCAGAATGCCTCTGGTATCCGAATTGAAGGAGTTGTATATAAAGGCTTATCATGGCGCATAAGACAATTACCATTTATATAGATCTACTATTTTTGTTACGTTTTATTTCTCCCCCTGTTAAAAAACTGTATCTTATGTTATACTCTTGTATGTTTGGTTATGCTGTATAATTAAAATAAAGGGCTTTATTTAAAGTTTGACAATGAATATGACATATATTAAGGGTTTTATAAAAAAAGCGGACAAGTTTATTAGAAAAAATCATATTATGCTGCTATCTTTCCTGCTTCCGGCTGTTATCCTGGAGATCGCCTATATAACCAGGGGTATTTTCCCTTTTGGGAAACTGGATGTACTTCTTATTGACCTTTATCATCAATACGCTCCTTTTTTATCCGAATTGCAGGACAAGTTCAGGTCTTTCTCAAGCCTTTTATACTCGTGGTCCGGTGGCCTCGGGACAAGCTTTCTGCCGCAATTTGCATACTATCTGTCCAGTCCGCTCAACTTTTTAATCGTTTTGTTTCCAAAAAGTTTATTAACCGAGGCAATCCTTGTACTGATATTGCTTAAAGTGGGTTTGTCGGGGCTTTGCTTTAATATTTTTCTTAAGGGTGTTCATGGAAGGCAAAGCATAATTACCATGGCTTTCTCAATTCTTTACGCTTTATCAGGATATGTGCTTGCATATTGCTGGAATATCATGTGGCTGGATGCCATTTTTCTCCTCCCTCTGGTGATTCTGGGGCTTCACAGGTTTATTCGGGACGGACGTTATATTTTATATTGCGTCTCACTGGCTGTACTGCTTTTATCAAATTTCTATATAGCATTTTTTGTCTGTTTATTTACATTTCTATATTATCCGGTATGCCTTTTTCAGTATCACAGCATTAAAAATTGTGGATTATTAATTAAAAAAACATTGAAATTCGCTTTCTTTTCCCTGTTATCTGCGGGAATGTCGGCAGTATTGCTTTTGCCGACATATTTTTCATTGAAACTGACTTCCGCGGCATCAGATGTATTCCCAAACAGAATTGAACACTATTATGATATATTCGATTATATTAGCAGGCACTTTATTGCCGCATCTCCAACCATACGGGAAGGTCTGCCGAATCTGTACTGCGGCATTATAGTGTTGATATTTTTACCCGTTTATTTTTTTAGCCGGAATATTCCACTGAAGGAGAAACTGCCGCATCTCGCATTGGTATCAGTATTGGCTGTGAGCTTTAATGTAAATGTTCTGAATTTTATATGGCATGGGTTTCATTTTCCGAATCAGCTTCCGTTCCGTTTTTCTTTCCTTTATGTGTTTTTGGTGCTAACAATGTGCTATCCGGCTTATTCAAAGCTAAACGAATTCAGCGGCAAGCAGACAGGAATCTTCTGTTCAATTGTTTTGATATTAATCATTCTCTCCCAAAAGCTTGATGCAGCCTCTCCGGGAATTACCACAATATATGTAAGCATTTTATTTGTTGTAATATATGCTGCTGTTCTCACTTACAAGCGCTTTAGTCCCGAACATAAAGCCCTGGCCCTGCTGTTGGTTATCATAGCCGAAATATGTACAAGCACTATTCTGACTATCGGGACAGTGGCCATGACCGAATGGTATACTCTCCGCGACGGATACGCAAGCGGTACCGAAGTTAAGCAGATACGGGAACAGCTATCCTCTGTCTCCAATGAAGAGACTTCCTTTTACCGTACTGAAATATACCCTCCAAGAACCACAAATGACCCGTACCTATACAACTACAACGGCCTTTCCATTTTTTCCTCCACTTCCCCGATGAAGCCTGTTAAAATGTTGGAAAGACTGGGGTATCACAGTAACGGAATTAACAGCTACAAATATGAAGGCTCTACAATATTTCTGGATTCCTTTTTCGGAATAAAATATTTGCTTTATCGTTCAATTGATATTGATGAAAAGTTATATCAGGTATTTTCAACAACAGATGAAGTAACCGTATTTAAAAACTCCTATGCTCTCCCTTTGGGTTTTCAGGTTCCATATGACATAAAAGACTGGCATCCGGGCTGGGCCAATCCGTTTGAGAGCCAGAATGCCCTTATGAAATGCATAAGCGGAACAAAGAATATATTTACCCCTTTGGATCAAAAGCAGGGTTTTCATTACAATATGGATATAAACCCTTCCTCCGTAAAATATTATAACTATAAACGGCCAAATAAAGATACAAACTCAACCGCAAAGATTCAGATTTTGAATAAAACCAATCAACAGGTTTATCTGTACCTTGATACGAAACCAAATGATATAAGCGAAGGGTTTGTTATGATAGGCGACAAAAAGGTAAATTTCAACGCAAGCCGTTCAACCCTTGTTAATCTGGGATTCTGCAATGCCGATACCCTTATTGAGGCTGAACTGACATTCAAAAAGGAAGCTCCCGAATCGGGAAGTTTTCAATTATATTCCTATGGACTGAATTTTCCGGAATTTGAGAAAGGCATATCATTGGTAAACAGCAGATCAATGCAAATTGACAGCTTTACCGACAACCGGATTAAAGGAAGCATTAATGCACAAATGAATGGGGTAATGTTAATAACCGTACCCTATGATAAGGGATGGCGTGTTAAAGTTGATAACATCGAAATTGCAGCCGAACCCGTTGATGACGGCTTATTGAGTTTTGAAGTAACAAAAGGTCTTCATAATATAGAATTATGGTTTATTCCTGACAAATTCCCTTTGGGACTTATCATATCAATCGGTTCATTTGTTATATTCGGCCTTGTTTTATTAATACCAAAGCTTAAAAAATCAGGAAAAATACAGTCATAATATATTTACCTTGCCTTCATCTGTCGAAAACCTTACATTTCTGCAGTCATCTGTTATGTAACACAAATTCCCAGTAAATATATACTTAAATTTCCAGAGTTGTTGTATTATAATACTATTCGTGCTAAAATATAGATATTTACGAGTGTTTTATTCTTTCCGAGGTGATAAAATGTTGGATATGCTAAGTACTCACGGCTTTACTGACATAATACACGGGGTAATCCCATACAGTGGAATCGAACGGGAAATAATCCGTACCCCGCTATTTAACAGATTACATAAAGTATTGCAGAATTCACTGGTTTATTTAACTTTTCCATCCAACAAGGTCAAAAGATTTGAGCACAGCCTGGGCGTTATGCATCTGGCGGGAAAAATGTTTTATTACAGCGTCTGCAATACCGACAAAGTTACTTTAAACAGCATGTTTGACGATATTGGCAATCACATTAATACCTGGCGGGAAAACCTGGACAGTATAAAATACCCATATCTGCATCCGGACTTCTTTGAATTGAATGATGGTGAAATATATAAATTGGAAAGCCTGCCTTTACCCAACAGTAAGTTTTACAACCAGAATATGCCCATGAATATATCGGAGGATAAAAAAATCAAGTATTTAATAATCTTTCAGGCAATACGCATAGCGGGATTATTACACGATGTCGGCCATCTGCCATATAGCCACATACTGGAGAAAGCGTTGAAAAAATTATATATGAAAACAACTGAAAAGGCACATGAACGGCAAACTCAAAGAGAGAAAAAGTTTATTCAGATTTTTTCTCCTTATTTCGGTGAAAAAAACGATGAGCTGCATGAGGAACTGGGAATCAGTATAGCCGATATCATTCAGGGTAATATTATTGGTGAATTGGGCCTGTCAAATAAAAATACAGATTTAATTCTCTTTCCGGTATCCTTTTATTTTGCTGAAAAAATTCTTAGAGCCAAACCTTTGGAAAATGATTTGTTCAGTGATTTGCACAGGATTATTTCCGGAGTTATCGATGTCGACAGACTGGACTACTGCAGCCGCGATCTTTTCTGTTCAGGTGTGCGTAAGGATATTATTGATTATGAACGATTTCTGAACGGTTTTTCTATAATGCACATTCATTGGAATCTTGATTCGGGGAAAAGAAAAAGATTTATCTTTTGCCAGTCATCAAAACTGATCAAAGAAATAGAGGATTTATTATACCGACGCTGGAGAATTTTCTGTGATATCAATTATTACCATAGTGTTCACAGGAATGAGCTTTTAATGGTTGAATGCGTGACATCATTAGGTGAAATAACGCTTACTCGGGATGATGATGAAAACGCGAGTTCAAAAAACCCCCATGAAATTCCTTTCAGTATTGATGGGTTCTGGCATATTTTTAACCTGACAAAGAAGCAGAAGAACCTTGACTCTCTGCAATATGCTTTGATACAACTTGATGACAGCTGGCTGGATACGGTTTTAAGACGTTATTTCCTGACTCTGTTTAAGAAACCGTTTTCATTCAGCGAAAATGGTAATGATATTCTTTGGAACAGATTGAATGAGTTAATCTCAACAAAAAAGTTATATGTATCAATTTTTAAAAGAATTGATGATTTTGAGGATTTCGACAAGAAATTCCATGATGCCTTTATAAAAAATAAAAAAATACACTCTATAATTGAACTTGCAAAACAGGTTAATGCATTAAGATCAAACACTTCAAAAAAGGAATCAATTCCAGGTTTCTTAATAGAATTTTTGGACTTTGTTGTGGGGGAAAATTACAATACTTTGTCGGATGCTGCCGGTTCATTCTTTTTCAACCGGATTGAGATAGTCATATCAAAATTGTTGGGTGACAGATATTTTTTCAATGAAATCGAAAAAGTAATCCCCAGGTTAATTTCAAATAAAAAGCTTGAACTCCTTGATGCTATAATAGGCCAAATATATCCAAAAACAGGGTATGATTTAAAGCATCCTATGTATGTGAACAGAGTACAAAGAGAAACGGATGGAAAAATTGTTTCAACTGCCATGGAATTAACCTCGGTATCGAACCAGTCTACCCTATTTAAGAACGAAAGGGCTTTTATGCCCGGTTTTCATTTATATGTAAGAAGCTTTAATGATAATTTTAACAGAGAAGGAATATTGGCGGAAGTTGCCGAATATATATCGACAATATCTGTTGATTCTTTGTACAACTATTTTATGGAACTGAAAGAAAGAGTTGGCATAAGAGGTTCAACATAAGAAGATTTGGGTATATATATAATGCGACATAAAGATGGACCACAACAGGTGACCCTCGAGATAACAACCTTGGAGCAAAGCTCCAAGAACGTTGTTACGGTGCGATGGTTTTGCTGATGCAAAACCTGCCGTTGTAAAAACGTGCTGCAACTGCCACGAAATTACTTCCGTTGCTATAAATAGTTGCTATAAATAGTTTACCAAACATTGATTTAACTATACGGATTATGATATAATCCTAACAGTGTAAATTACAGGAGGAAATAAAATGTGCGTACTTGTTACCGACAAAGAGAAGTATAAGAGCATACGGGATTTTATCAGAGTATTAATTCTAAATGCACCTTCACCATTTACCGCGAAACAGATTTTTTCAGTAACAAAAGAATATAATTCATATTCCAGGGATATCATAATTGATGTGCTGTCCGAAATTTGTGATTCGGGGCTGATTACATATCGCGAAGGCAAATTTTATAACAAAAGAACTCTGAATCACTGTGTTAATATTTAACTTTTTTTAACACAGTCAATACATATTGTTATATTACCGCCTTTGGAATGTATTATCTGCCCGGATTTTCGTTCTTGAATGAAATGTCCTGCAATAGGTACGTCATTTGTCGTTACATCGATAACACTATTCGCCAAACTGATATCCAATTCGTCTGCTAATTTATTATGGGAGTAATGAAATTTTTAACGAACTCTGTGCTAATGTTTTATTTTCTGAAGAACATAGTAGTCTCTGTTCTTCAGAAATATGCTGCTATCAAGTATTTCACTTAAGTACATCACAGCTATTTTAGTGTCAGTTGATAAACCATATATTGTCTCTATTACTTCATCAATTCTGAAAATTTCGAGAGATACCAGATACTCAGCTATATTTGCATGTACGCTCTTTGATTTATTCATTGTTACATTCTCCTAAAACTAAGTACACAAATTACTATATGAGAAGTATTACACATTTATTAATATTAACAAATTATGCTTAAAAAATTCGCTTTATATACTTGTTTTATCAAATGCCCCTAAATACCCTTGCATCTATTTATAAGTTCCTTAATTGTATTAATGTCAAGAAAAACAATATTTTAATCAATTTAAGCAAAGATTTTGGATTAATTATATAATACAATTTATATAATTAAAGATTATCGAGGAATTTCAAAAAAATGTAAGCAAGGAGTGAAGAGTATGAATAAAATGACTGTTGCAGCGCAATTGTATACTTTGAGAGATTTTCTTAAAACACCTGAAGATGTAGGAAAGACATTAAAAAAGGTAAAGTTAATAGGGTACAACGCAGTTCAAGCTTCCGGAGTCGGACCTATTGATCCGAAAGCATTAAAGCAGCTTGCTGATGATGCTGGAGTTAGAATCTGCGCAACACATATTTCATATGACCGCTTGAAGAATGACCTGGATGCGGTAATTAAAGACCACAAAACCTGGGATTGCCGATATGTGGGACTGGGGGGAATGCCTCAGCATTTCAGAAGCAGCAAGGATGGATACATAGCTTTTGCAAAAGAATTTAATGAAATATCAAAGAGGATATTTGATCAGGGCTTGAAGTTTATTTATCATGACCATAATTTTGAGTTTGAAAAGTTTGACGGAGTGACAGGAATGGATTTGCTGCTGTCCAATACAGATCCGGAAACATTCGGATTTGAACTGGATACTTACTGGATTCAGGCTGGAGGGGCAGATCCGGTGGAGTGGATAAAAAAGGTTGAAGGGCGTATGGAGGTTGTCCACTTTAAGGATATGGCAATACAGAATGGACAGCAGCTGTTTGCTGAAATAGGAGAAGGCAATTTGAACTGGCGTGCTATTATTGATGCCTGCAGGGAAACCAAAGTACAGTGGTATGCCGTTGAACAGGATGAATGCCTGCGCAATCCTTTTGAAAGCCTCCGTATGAGCCTGGAATACTTAGAAAAATTCTTTTGATTTGCAGGGGAACGGATTATATATTCACAGTTAACACCATACCGCGGCAAAGCCGCAAGAATTCAGAACCCAGAATTCAGTATTCAGAATTTAAAACACTCTGACAATATGCCTCCAGTAATTTGCTAACTTCTTCTAAAAGAAGTTTCTGCATGGGATGTTTTCATCATTGAATTTACAGGAATTCCAAACTAATGGGATAGCATAGTGGCCTGTATACAAGCCACTATGCGTTTTATTCTCTAATGTCTCTAATTTTCTACATAGCCATAAGGTGATCCCTGGTTCTTTCTAATATTAGAATTATCAAACAACAACTGCCTCAATCGGAGTAATATTATTTGGAATTTTCCTTGCTCTCATAGTACAAAAGTACTAATTTACTGTAGGCACCCCTTTTTTTTTAAGAAAAGCGTCGTATTAATATATTACATATCACAAAAAGGGGTGTTGTAGAATGAGAAAGACAATTTCCGCATTTATATCTGTTTTAATGCTGGTGTCACTGGTTTCCGCCGTTTATGCAGCCGACAAATCCGATAATGGAAATGGAATAGGCAAAAGCAAAAAGGCGGGTAATGAAGTTATGGTATCTCCGTCACCTGTGGCTGCTCCTTTAATAGTACCTGCTGGTACTCTTGAAGGTTTGACAGAGCAGCTGAAAGCCAACCATAAGAATAAAGAGATTAGGAAACTGCTGCATAACCAGATAAACGAAGTCAGAAAAGAAAATGGAGATGATACCATACCTGTTATTGTTAACGGTAAGCTTGTAAAATTTGATGTTCCGCCAGTTATCAAAGACAACAGAACCCTGATACCGGTAAGAGCCGTTTCAAATGCACTTGGTGCTTCGGTTGAATGGGATGAGAAAACAAACGATGTTACCGTAACAAAAACTGTTTATTCCGATGTGGAAATAAATATTGTTGTTGTAATAGATCTTGATACCGGTAGATTTTATAAAGACGGTGTGGAAATAGAATTTGACGTTCCCGCACAGGTAATAAATAACAGGACAGTCGTCCCTATTAGATTTCTGGCAGAGGTCTTTGGAATGAAAGTTAACTGGGATAAGGACTTGGACGGAGTTGTTATTGACGATGATGATGACG
>CAZSVI010000051.1:0-24582 GCA_964610205.1 uncultured Oscillospiraceae bacterium | reverse complement strand
ACAGCCCTTTGTGATGTTAATTACGGGTTTTTGCAATCCATGGCTAAGAAATGGGAGCCAAAGCGTACTTACTCAAATTATCATGAAATGCTTAAAGATAAGGACATTCAAATTGTAATTATTGCAACGCCTAACCGTTACCACGCGCAACAAGCGATTGATGCTATGCGTGCAAAGAAAAATGTTATTGTTGAAAAACCTTTTGCCTGCACACATGACGAGGCTTGGAAAATGGTCGAGGTTTGCAGGAAAGAAGGCGTTATGCTGATGGCAGGCACGAATCAGCGCTTTTGGGAACAGAATATTATCGCCCACCAACTCATAACTGATGGGTATATCGGTAAGCCTATGATGGGACGTTCCTCTTTACATGAGGGGTGGGGTCTGTACCATGAACAGCTATCGTTTACGGATTTTAGGGCAATCCCTTCCGAGGCAGGTGCGGGTGCACTATTTGATTTGGGTGCGCATAGGGTTGATCTGTTAGTATTTTTGATGGATAGTAAGCCAAAACGAGTAGTCGGTATTGTCAAGCGTCTTGTGACGTCTGCCGAATATACATCACTTGATGATTCATTCTGGATTATGATCGAATTTGAAAATGGTGCCACGGGCGTCGTTAGTGGTGATCGTTATTCGCCTGCTGTTTCAAATATATCCGAGGTTTATGGGAGCGAAGGCACTATCTTTACAAGTTCGGAAGCGCAAAACCCTTTTCAGTCCGCTCCGCTTGCAGTTTTTACCAATAAAGATCTTAAGCAGCAAAATTTGCCGGAGATTGTTCGTGAATACCGCTATCCCCAGCTATTCTGGTCTGAGGATATTATGCAGCCAGACGGGAACGTCCCTAAACGCTGGGTTCCGATATATCCAAAGCGTGGGTGGGCATACAAATCCATGTTGGAACATTTTGTTAGCTGTGTGGAAAAGGATGTTGAGCCATCTCTCACTCCGGAGATTAGCGCTCTTGTGACGGATGTTCTTGTTGGCGCCCACTTATCAATGAAAACTAATGCCTGGGTTGATCTACCACTGAAGGAAGACTATATTGTGCCAGAATATGACGCACCCAAAATCAGGTAACCAGATAATTTAAAGATGATATCTAAAAATGGGAGGAATATGGCTATGAATTTTACGGATTACGATGTTATTTCAGCCTGCAAAGGCAAGATTATGCAGGAGGCAGAGGCCTTAAATGCAGTTGCCGGTCAGGTGGACGAAACATATGCCAGCGCCATTCATTATATTCTTGAATGCAAAGGAAAGGTGATTATAACTGGGCTTGGCAAGACCGGACATATCGGGAAAAAAATTGCCGCATCCTTTGCAAGTCTCGGCATACCTTCGTTTTTTATACACAGCTGTGAATCCCTTCATGGCGATCTGGGTATGATCTCGGCAGACGACCTTCTTATCATGATTTCCAATAGCGGGAAATCGCAGGAAATCTTAAGTATGCTACCGTCAATCAAGAGGATTGGCGTAAAGACCATCTCGATTACCCAAGATAAATGCTCACCTCTTGCTCTGAATACTGATATTGCCATCGAGGCGAATTCGGGAGAGGAGATCGATCATCTAAACCTTGCACCAACTGCAAGTTCGACTGCCGCCCTTGCTGTGGGTGATGCCTTAGCAGTAGTTGCGTGTAAAATACGAGGTTTCAAACGAGAGGATTATGCTCTTAGACACCCCGCCGGTGCTTTGGGACAGAAATTAAAAGACGAATATCAACGTATGGTAAGGTAAATCTGAAAATATAATTGCAGTTACTTAGTTATTTGTATAAAAAATCATAAGGAGAAATATTTATGTCATCAAAAATATTAGTACCTGAAAATGTATTTCTGCATAAGACGGCAGGCCCATATTCCCCCATATTACAAGTTTGCCCTGGTCAGATAGTGGTTATTTCGGGTCAAGCAGCGATTGATATGAATGGAGATATTATTGGAGATACAATAGATGAGCAAGCGAAACTTACCATTGAAAACTGCCGTGATCAGCTAAAACAAGCGGGTTGTACACTTAATGAAGTATTTAAAGTAAATGTTTTTTTGTCGGATATTTCATTATGGGATCGGTTCAATAAAATATATTCTCAATTCTTTAATCAACCCTATCCAGTCCGCACTGCGGTTGGAGCTCAGCTTTTGCCGGGTATTATTGTTGAAATTGAGATGTGGGCGATAAAAAAATAAATATGAAAATGGAGTGTTATGCGTGAACCCTATAAACGATTTTAAATTATTTGACCTTATTAAATCGAAATTATATACTTCTGTTGTGGGTGACATAATGGATAAAATGGGGCTTTATTATCAATTTCTTCCGGCACAAATTCTTCCTATAAGAAATGATATGATTCTTGTTGGACGAGCAATGCCTGTTTTGTTGAGGGATATCGACCCAGATTATGAAGATGGTTTTGGCGTGCTAACGCGTGCACTTGACCAGCTGCTACCAGGTGAAATCTATATTGCTGCAACAGAAGGCAAAAATTATGCAGCTTGGGGTGAACTCCTTACAGCGACCGCAAAAAAAAGAGGTGCATTGGGAGCTGTTATTAATGGATACCACCGTGATACTCCTCAGATATTAGAACAAAATTGGCCGGTTTTTTCTTATGGAGGGTATGCGCAGGATATGTCTGTACGTGGTGCAGTCATCGAATTCCGATGCACAGTTCATATAGAAAATGTAGAGGTTAATCCGGGCGATATAGTTTTCGGCGATAGAGACGGCGTAGTGATAATCCCACATGGAATTGAAGGTAAGGTTTTGCAAAAAGCTATTGAAAAGGCTGATGGCGAAAAAACGGTTCGATGGGAAATAGAAAACGGGATGAGTAGCACAGAAGCATTTAAAAAATATGGAATTTTGTGAAGAAAGCCCAAGAGAGGAGTAAATATGTATAGGACTCTTATAAAAAATGCTACAGTTATTGATGGCACTGGTGGAAAGCCTTTACATAGTGATATTTTAATAGATGGGGAGACTATCATCGAGACAGGCAAAATTCACGAAAACATTGATGTCAATGAAAAGATTGATGCCGATGGACTAATTTTATCTCCGGGATTTATTGATGCTCATACCCATGCTGAACTATCGCTTTTGAATAACCGCCAACAACCCGGAGCTGTTACTCAGGGAATTACCACTATGATCATGGGGTTATGCGGATTGGGGCTTGCACCTTTAAAGGATAGTGAAAGAGAAAACACGCTGAAGTTTAATACAGGAATTTTCGGACAATGTCTCCCGTACAAATGCGAATGGAAATCGTTTGGAGAGTTTCTACAGCAATATGAGGGTTGTGCACCCAACGTGGGAAGTGCGGTAACATATAATGCAATCCGTGTAAACACTTTAGGTTTTGAGGATGTGCATCCAAGTTCAAAGCAGATCGATCAAATGGTCGATGATGTCAAGACTGCTATGGAGCAGGGTGCAGTCGGACTTTCGGTTGGGCTTACGTATTATCCGCAGGCATACTCCATGCCATGTGAAGTTGAGGCTCTCTGCAGAGCGGTGAAGGAGTATAACGGACTGTTTATGGTACACATGAGGAATTTTTACGATCAAATACTTTGGGATCCCAGCCAGGAAATCATTGATATTGTAAAAAACACTGGTGTGCGTACTCATATGTTGCATTATCGTACAGGCTCGACTAATGCGGGAAAAACAGAGGAGATGTTAAGGCCATTCATGCAACTCATTGAACAGGGGTATGATATATCATTTGAGTTTTACCCATATTTTACAGGGGCTGGCCATGTTCTTACATACCTTCCTGGTTGGGTTCAGGAAGGAGGTTATTTTGATACAATACGGCGTCTAAAGGAACCGGCGTTACGTGGAAAAATAATTGATGGGATGCTAAAGCGCTATCAAGTGATTACACCTGATGATGCCGGTACCTTTACACACCTAAAAAATAGAACCGAATATTTAGGTAAAGATTTCAGAACCGTTGCAAGGATTAGGAAACAAAATGTTCCGGAAATGCTAATAGAAGTATTAATTGAAAATGATCTTGAGGTCGGTTTTAAGGGCATTGAGGAAACAGATCCTGAAATTGGGAAGATGTTATTTGACGATATGATGCACCTTATTGACTTTGATTTCTACACTATTGGAAGTGATTCAATACCTGCTGGTAGGTGTTGCCATCCAAGAACATTCGGAACTTTCCCAAGACTTATAAAAATGGTACGAGAAAACCGTTATCCTATTGAGAAGTTTATTCATAAGATTACTCAATTCTCATCGTCTCGTTTTGGGCTGACCGATCGAGGTCTTATACGCAAAGGAATGAAGGCCGATTTAGTATTGTTTAATTATGAAAAAGTAAAGGATAACGCAACTTTTGAGCATCCTCGCCGTAGTTCTTCGGGATTTCAATACGTGTTTGTAAATGGTGAAATAGTGGTTGAAAATGAACGCGTAACGGGACTGACACCGGGTTCCATAGTAAAACCTTGGGGTCAGAGATCATAAAAACATATATGAACAGTTTACGGGTAGAACAATAATCAGTACTAGTTAGAAACATAGAAACGAAGAATGAATTTAAGTAGCCTTGAAATCCTAGGAAAAGCAGGGCTATTTGAAGATAAAAATTTTTAGATTCAGGGGGTAAAAAGAATGAAAAAACTGCTAGTAAAAATTCTAATTTTAGCGATCGTCTTGGTAGTTCCTGCTTGCTCAACAGTGGAAAAGAGTTCAGAATCGAAACCATTGGCAACTCAGCCATCAACATCGATTCCAGTTACGGAAAAAATATCGGCCAGGTATTTATCATGCACCATCAACGAAAAGCCTGACGGCGATGTTGAAAAGGAAATACTTGCTGATTATATTGCCGCAAATCCAAACTTTGAATTAGAACTCATTTTTGTCTCAGCAACTGATTTTATGCCCAAAATCACAGCGATGGTGACGGCGAACGATTCTCCCGATATGTTTAGTAATTATGTTCAATATTTTGTTGCGCTTCATGATATGGGAGCAATGGAACCACTAACGCAGTGGTTCGGGAAGGATTATGTGGATGGTATTTTGCCTGCTGTTACCCAAGAGTGCATGATAGATGGGGAATTGTATGCAGTTCCATGGTCCAGCATCCCTACCGGTTTAATATACCGCGCGGACTGGTTTGAAGAGTTAGGTCTGGATGTTCCGAAAACGTTCGATGATATCACGGAAGCCGGTAAGGCTCTGACCAGGGATATTGATGGTGACAATGTGATAGATAGATATGGACTTGCCCTGATTGCATCTAACAACAATTCTGCCTCAAGCCGGTTTGTTGCGATGCTCCGTAATTGCGGTTCATATGAGCTACTTAATATTAATGGTAAACCCATGACGGCGATCGGTGATGAGGGGAGTGTCAAGTTGTTAGAATACTTTTATACCTGGGCTAACGTTGATAAAATCATCCCTCCTGGTGCCGGTGAAATAGCACACGGCACTGCCATCAATCTACTTGCCGCCGAACAAGCGGCGATGACTTTTTCTGGTCCTCATACTATCGGTTCGGTGCTTGCATTGAATCCGGATCTTAAAGGGAAATTAGCCGGTGCTCCTATGCCTACATTGAAGCCAGGGGAACAAAGCGTATCTATGGCGAACATAACAGGTTTATCTATTTCACCTAAAAGCAAATATAAAGAGGCGCTAGTCGATTATCTGAGTTTCTTTACTAATTTTGATAACTTTAAAAGGTACAATGCAAAATCTTATCGTATGCCCTGCCATAGAACACTAATTGATTCGGTTAAGGATAATACGGATGTTTTTGGCTTTACAGGATCTTTGGAATCAGCTTACCCATTGTTTAACGTTACATACAGTGGAGATATACACATAGCTCTGGCAAAGGCTCTGAACGCTTGTGCATCGGGAGCAGAATCCGATGCAGCGAAGGTTGCAGCTGAGGCGAAAAAGCAGATCGAAGCATTAATCGAAAAGAATAAGTAAGTAATAAAAGTGAGAAGACATATGGGTGCGTGTGCAAGCTTACGTTCCCATATGTCTTCCATGGTCAGACAAAACGGAAAGAATGGGGGGGTAATACATGTCATCGTTTAAATCAAGATTCGGGAAGTTTATATTCCTTGTTCCCAGCGTTATGTTTGTCCTGGCTCTTATTATATATCCAATGATCTATGGTATGGGTCTTAGCTTTTTTAATACGAATTTGATCAATCGATGGGATTTTAAAGGCTTTCTGAACTATAAAAATGTTTTCAACAATGATTATTTTATGTCAAGCATAATCATAACATTAAAGTATACCATTATTGTAGTTGCCGGGCATTTTGTTGTAGGCATGCTTTTTGCACTTTTACTAAATAAAAACATTAAAAATAGGGCAATTTTCAGAAGCATATTGATGATTCCCTGGCTTTTCCCTGAAATAGTGTTCGGTGTGCTTTGGAAATGGATATTGAACCCGACATATGGAATCTTTAATTTTATGTTAATTAATATGAAAATCCTTAGTGAACCGACTACCTGGCTTGGTAGCGTAGAGCACGCATTTAACGCATTGTGCCTGATTTCAATTTGGAAAGGTTTTCCGTTCATGATGTTGATGCTGTTAGCGGGGTTGCAATCTGTACCGACAGATTTATACGAGGCCGGTGAACTTGATGGCTGCAATAGATGGGATTCTTTACGATATATAACGATACCCTCCATAATGCCTGTCATTACGGTTTCACTAATTTTAGATACGGTCTCTTGGTTTAGACAATACGATCTGGTATCAATTTTAACGGCCGGTGGACCAAACAACTCAACAATGCTCATCAGCCGTTTTATTTATGATAAGGCTTTTCAAAGCTTTGATTATGGTGAAGCGTCCGCTATGGCAGTAATCGTGTTTATTATATGCTGCGTTATAGGCTTTATTTACAGAAAAATGACTACAGTAAACAGTGAATAGGAGGGAAACAGATGAAACGTCCTAATAATAAAATCAGTAAATACAACAGACATAATGCAACCTATATAATCCTGATTGTAGCTTCGGTTATAATGCTCTTTCCAATTTTCTGGATGCTTTCAACTTCTTTTAAAAACATGACCGATATCTTTAAGATGCCACCATCTTTTTTACCCAAACCATTTGATATGAGTGCTTATCATAAAATATGGATCAATTACCCATTTGTGAATTATTTTGCTAATAGCTTAATTATTGTATTTGCTTCAACTATTCTATCGATAATTTTATCATGTTTGGGTGGGTATGGCGCTTCAAGATTTCATTTTTTAGGGAAGGGGTCATTTTTGACGTTTTTGTTGATTGTTCAGATGTTCCCACCGATAATGATGCTGATCCCATTTTATGTAATGCTCACCAATTACGGTATTATAAATACACATTTGGGGGTTATATTGCCTTATGTATCATTTGCAATACCGTTTTGCACATGGATGATGATGGGGTATTTTGACACGATTCCAAAATCTATTGATGAAGCGGCATATATTGATGGCTGTAGCTCACTAAAGACCTTTTTAAGGGTTGTGCTTCCGATATCGGTGCCTGGCATGGCGGCAACCGGTATTTACACATTTTTACGAGGCTGGAACGAATACATGTTTGCATTGACTTTGGTATCCTCGGAAAAGATGAAAACCGTTCCAGTAGGAATAGCACAGCTGACAAGCGAAAACCGGACATTGTGGAATGATATGATGGCTGCCTCCGCAGTTGCAGGTATACCTATAATAATCATTTTCCTTTTCTTTCAGAAATACCTAATCAGCAATCTTGCAGCAGGTGCTATAAAACAATAAAATAATTATGAAAAAGGAAATACACTTTTGATACTGTTTTAATATTTTTGGGATATAATTAATCTCTTTAGGTAATATCTTTGGATATATAAATCAGTGGCTGGATGATATAAAAAAATATAAGGTGGTAATGTGATTGAATATTTACAAGGAATTAGGTATAAAGACAATTATCAACGCTAGTGATACATATACCGGAATCGGTGGCTCCAGAATGAGCAAAGAAGTTATCGAAGCTATGAATACGGCTGCCACATCTTTTACTAATATCGTAGAAATGAGTAAAAAGATAAGTGCTGAAATTGCAAGGTTAACCTATAACGAGACTGCTTTTATTTCTAGCGGTGCAGGGGCGTGCATTGTGCTTACGGTATCATCCTTGATGACAAAAGGAGACCCTGAGTTGGTAACGATGCTCCCGGATACATCAAAATGCAAACAAAATGAAATCATCGTATTTGAATCTCAAACGCAAATACCCATGCTCCCATATTGGCGTCTTATTGAATTATCGGGGGCAAAACTTATAAAAACGTCCTCGTCGATTGAGGACTTAAATAATGCAATTACGGAGCGTACGGCCGGTGTATATTACTTTTTAGCCAATTTTTATGAAAAAGGATTGCCGCCGCTAAAGGAAATCATTCAATTATGCCACGATAAAAATGTAAGGATTGTCATTGATGCAGCGGCGCAACTTCCACCTAAATCAAATCTATGGCGTTACACAAGAGATTTAGGCGCAGATGGAATCATCTTTAGTGGCGGCAAGTTTTTGAAGGGGCCTCAGAGTACGGGACTGTTCCTGGGAAACGCTGAAATTGCCCGCCATTGCTATAACCTTTCAAACCCGAATGTCAGTATTGGTCGCCCGTACAAGGTAGGCAAGGAAGAATATGCCGGTATATACGCAGCAATAAAGCAATTTTTAGAAGCAGATGAAGGCGAAGTGAAGTTACTACAAAATAATTACCTTGACCAAATTGAAGATGGATTAAAAGACTATAGAGAATTAATTATAAAAAGAATAAGCCATGGGAGGCTTGGGCAGGATGCGCCAATGTTAATTATTGATTTGCCAGAAGGGAGGACAGGTAGCGATTGCGCGCGTTTCATGTATAATCAATGTGACCCTTCAATTGACATCGGCTACTATAAATCAGAAGATATGATAGGCAATAATAATCAAATATTTATTAACTCTATAAATCTTAAGGGTAACGAATTGATATATATCACAGATGCTATAAAAAGGTATCTAAAGAGTGAGTTTGTAGGTTATGATTATAACCCTTGGCAGGTTTAGAATAGAAGAATAGATATATATAATATTTAAAAGGTTTATCGTTATTACGGAGGCATCTATAGGATTTATTTTATTCATATTATATCTCTGCCTATAAAATATTTTACTCAACTTTCCCACACAAATAATGGGTGTTATTTGACAAATTAATACAATTAAGCACTTAATCGCAGTTTTTCTTTCCAGACAAGTGGCAATCCACTAATAAATGAGTCAAGAATCTGATGCATAACTTCTTCGCTAATGACGGGATTGTCATCCAGTACTTTTCTGAGAAGATCAAGAATAAGGAACAGCGATGCAACAAACTTGATATCCTCAGCCTCATCACAGAAGTAATAAAACAAGTCACCCAATGTCCTGTCGTCAGTGAAGTTTCTGGCTTCCAGTGGAAGCATAGCATAGCGCATGAAAACTATTGCTGTATGTGCAACCATCATATTGTAGCTGCGACCTTGGAATTGCTTTGCCACAGCCAGGTAGGATTTTGACATTTTAAAGAAGACTTCTATATCCCTTATGCCGATATTTTTTTAATGCCGATTTTTGCTACAAACCTCATATTTACTACTTGTTTTAATGAAAACATCGGCATTATTCTTTATCATGTAGTTGTAAAACATCATGATAAGGAGGATATTAAATTGGAAGAATCAACAAAGCTTGATCATCTTATCGGAACACTGCTTTCTGAGATAAGAAAGCATGGGATCTTAGAGGTGAGTATGGAACATATCAAAAGCAATCTTTAGTAGGAAGTTATAAGCAAATTCGATAGATTTATTAACAAATGCAATTTAAAAATATTTAAATAGATATTCTTAGTATAATAATGTCCGTAGATATCAAAATTTATGTCGAAGGTGTTTAATATAAATCCAAAAAAATAAATTGTTGAACACCAATATCATTAAGTAATGAGGTAGGTGAATATTAAAATGTTAAATGATCTGCCAGTGAAAGCATATGATGCTGGGAATAATTGTTTCAAACCAGGCGTGATCAAAAAGATAGGAAAAAAATATTGTTTGATGCAAACGGACAATTCCGATACAACGGCAAAATTTTATCTTTCGCCAGGTTGGATTGATATTCACACGCATCTCAACGATGGATTTGGTTTATTTGGTACAAACGGTGATGATATCGGATATAGAACTGGTGTATGTATGCTGGTGGATGCAGGTACTGTAGGTGAGTATACAATTAAAGGGTTCAGAAAATATGTAGAGCCAACCATAAAAACTAATATCAGATTATTTATTTGTATTAGTCCTATTGGAGTAATTTTTCATCACGAATATAATGTTATGGAATACCTGAATGTTAAAAATACAGTTCAAACCATTGAAGCAAACAGAGATATTATTAGCGGCGTAAAAGTACGTATCGGTAGGGAAGTGATTAGTCATGAAGGGGTTGAACCGTTACGGATAGCAAGCAAAGCAGCAGGAATGGCTAATTTGCCACTTATGGTGCATATTGGGGGGAACCCCCCTTATATTAGTGAGATCGAACCTTTTCTGAAAAAAGGAGATATTCTGACTCATTGCTTTAACGGCCGGGGTGGAGACGTGTGGAATAAGGACGGAACGCCTTCGGCATCAATGGAAAAAATACTGGCTCGGGGTATAATCCTTGATGTTGGTCATGGAGGCGGGAGTTTTTCTTTTGATGTATGTAGGAAAGCTATTAAACACGGGTTACCTAGGATTTGTATCGGTACTGATCTCCATTCCTATTCCCGCAATAAATATGTTTTCAATATGGCAACAACTATTACTAAAATGCTTGGATTGTCTATGACACTTGAAGATATTATTTACGGCATAACCAGGTTACCAGCTGAAATTCTTGGGATGCAGGATTGGTGTGATTTATCAAATATCAGAAACGCAACCCTCTTCAGTATTAGACACGAAACAACAAAATATGAAGATTGCCATAATCAAATTATGATTTTTGACAGAAAAATTATCCCGGAGGGGATATTTCTAAACAGTTATTTTATTGAAATATAATAGGTTAGAAAGAGCTTAATTTGTAGATCGTATTGCTATTGCACAGGTACAGACTACACACGTAAAGGACGTAATCTGGTTGCAGCGTCAAAAATCTTGATAAATAAAGGGATTGCGAGATTATGAGTGAAAATATGCTTTGACGTGAGAGGATGCTTTCGTGTTTTTTCTTTTTGTTAAAAATATAAATGGGCTTGCACATTTTGAATAGATGATGAAGGAATGTAAATGAAAAATGTCAGGATTATGCCGGCCAAGCCAAAAGAGAATAAAAAGCAATAAAGGTGATAGAATTTAGGACTTTAGTTCGTGTATAGCATAATCTAATATAAAAAAATGAAGAGCCGGCGAAGAATTTTTTCTAGGAGTGCGCTCGAAGTCGGGTATGAAAATTTTCGATTCAATTTATTGCATAAATTCAGAAAAAAGGCAAATATATGGATATATAGCGCTTTTTTGCAGGAGAATACGCGGGAAGCGTGCGTGACTTTTCGAGTGCACTCCTAGGGATCTCCCGACAACAAAATCTTATAAAAGTTGCATCCCCCTCCTGTTTTGGCATTACGGTAAATTGTGTTATTAATTCGGGAAGAGTATACGTAAATACAAAGCCCATGAAATGGACAAAGAAGTTCTGCACACACCGCGCATTAATTGCTTAAAAGTGCCCTGATGTGATTGATATATACATCCAGTGCCACTTCCGGCTCTTCCAGATCCGGAAGCCACATTTTTTCCCACTCCAGAGAAAGCCAGCCGTCATAACCGACAGACCTTAAAAGCTTAATCATCTGTTTTAAAGACAAGTCTCCCTTGCCCACCATACAAAGCTCCGCATTTGGATATCTTCCTTTTGCGTCTTTCATGTGAACATGCTTAATATATTTCTGCAATTTTTCAAATGTTTCTTCTGTCTGTTCTCCATAACCCACAAATGCATTGGTGACATCCCACAGGACATTTACATCTTTACATCTTATATGACGCATTAATTTTAGCATTTTATCTCCGCATGAAAATTTCCCATGAGTTTCAATAAGAACCATAACACCTTTATCTTTTGCATATTCGCCCAATTCATTTATTCCGGAGGCAATTCCCCTGATAATCTCATCTTCTTTATTCATATCGGGTATGTCGTCTCCGAATATCCTGATATATCCGCAGTGAAGCTTCTGTGCCAGATCGATTGCCGTTGTGCCTTCATTCAGGTATTTTTTAAAAAGCGTTTTGTTATGAAACTTGCATGAGGTGTCAAGACAGCAAATCTCAAGATTTCTTTCCCGAAGATGTTTTATAGTGTTTTCAATATTCTCATCCAGGAAAGGCTTCATACGGTTTAAATCCAGTTCCCTTTCCAGGCAGCGGAGTTCTATACCATCGTATCCAAGCCTTTCGGCCTCATCAACAATTTTTTCCCACTTCCAGTCGGGACATGCCAGTGTGCTAAATGAGATTTTCATAATTCGATAACCTCCCCGTCATATCTCGGTTAAATTACATGCTGTTCCATAATCATTATAGCATAACTTTCTTTCCCTCATGCGAGGATTTATAGATTGCCGGTACGACATCTCAAAAGCCTGTTATCCTTTTACACTGCCCGCTAATATGCCCTTTACAAAATATTTCTGAATAAACGGGTATATTGTAACTATAGGCAAAGCAACCAGTATAATTGATGCCATCTGATAGTTCTTCGCGGGAATAATATCATCTATCAATTTCTGCGTCGTATGCTCAAGCATTGATTCGAAAACAACATTTCTGAGATAATATTGCAGTGTCCACATTTTATCCCTGGTGGCATACAGGAGAACGGGATACCACATATTCCACCGCGCAAGAGCAAGAAACATGCTTACTGCGGCAATGGTCGGCATTATTAACGGAAATATTATTTTAAACAATATTCTAATTTCACTGGCTCCGTCAATATATCCCGAATCAAGGATATCCTGAGGTATTGCCTCCAGCTGGCTCCTTATTACAATAACATAAAATACATTTACAAGTAACGGCAGTATGTAAGCTGAATATGTATTACCAAGTTTCAAATAGCTGGAAATCCATAAATATGTCGGTATCAATCCGCCCGAAAAATACATTGTAACAACCAGATAATAAGTTATAAATTTTTTACCGTAAAAATATGGCTTTGACATAGCATACGCTACCATTGTTATAACTATAATTGATAAAGCGGTTCCAACGACAGTTATACCTACGGTATTAATTAAAGAACGTTGAAAAATGCTGTTCACCAATATTTTTTGATAAGCGGCAAAATTAAAACCCTTTGGCCAAAGTCCAACCTGCAGAGTGCTGACTGCGACTCTGTCGCTTACAGAAATACTGAATATATGCAATAATGGTAAAATGATTATTAATACTACTATAATCATTGCTAATATATCTAGTGTTTGAAATATCTTTTCACTTAAACTTTTCTTTACCATTTTTCTTTCCCCTTTTTACCATAATGACCATCCGGCGAAAGCTTTAGCCAGGCGGTTTGTTGAATATACGAGTATAAAGTTAACGACAGACTGGGCGAGACCAATGGCTGTAGTAAGGGAATACCTTGTCTGTTCAATACCCAACCGGTATGTATATGTGCTTATTACATCACCCACATCATAAACAAGAGGATTGTATAACAAAAATATTTGTTCAAAACCTATTGTTACTAAGGAGCCTACCTGTAACACCAACAGTACTATGGCAATATTTTTTAATCCCGGTAAAGTAATATACCACGTTTGCTTTAATTTCCCCGCGCCGTCTATCTTGGCAGCTTCATATAACTGCACGTCTATTGAAGAAAGCGCCGCAAAGTAGTACACCGCATTCATTCCGAACCCTTTCCATATGCTTGATATTATAATTATAGGCCTGAAGTGCCGGCTTATGGAAAGAAAGTGAATTGGCTCAATATTTAAAACATTTTTCAGAAACAAATTAACAATACCAGTACTTGGCGATAATATGGATGTAAAAATACCCGCCGCTACAACCCAGGAAATAAAGTGGGGTAAATAGCTGACTGTCTGAACCATTTTTTTAAATCTGACGGACCATATCTCATTCAGGAATAAAGCAAATAATATAGGTATAGGGAAACCGAATATAATTTGCATAATATTAATTTCCAGAGTATTTTTTAAAACCTGCCAGAAATTTTCATCCAGCAGAAAATATCTGAAATTCCTTAGACCAACCCAATCGCTGCCTAATATGCCTTTAAAAGGTATAAAATTTTTGAATGCTATTACAACACCAAAAAGAGGTATATAATGAAATATAAAAAGTGCAACAATTCCCGGAAGCAGAAGCTGATAAATAGGTAAATCCCTGCTTCTTTTAAAACCCCGGCTTTTACCGATATCATACATCGGTATGCTTGCTTTTTTTGCCAACATGTTTCCTCCTTATCGTTAACCTCAAAATAGCAGTTATACTTTAATAGGCCCGCATACCTGAGCGTAAATAAAGTCAGCAGTTCTGTTAAGCAGCCGGGAATTCGGGTCTTAACACCTGGGAACCGCACTATATTGCGGTTCCCAAGCGTTTATGACAGTAAAGACTATTATCAGCGAATCGTATTTGATTCATTTAAACAGACTCAGGTAACCCGGCTTTCAATATGAAAGCAACCGCTGTTTAATTACTCTATCCTGCTTTCCTCTTGGCCTCCGGCAATTTCTGATTGTATTCGTCGGTTATAAACTGATATTTCTTCAAAAATGCCGCAGCCTGAGCATCAAATTCTTCAAGCGATATATCTCCTCTCATAGCTTTTACCGCAATTGTCAGAGCTTCACTTTCAGCCTCGGTTCTTCTGGAAGCAGTATCCGGTTCAAGCGTAATCAATCTCATTACGTCTATAGAAACTGAAACATTGTCGGCATATATTTTATCAAACTGGCTCCAGCACAGTTCTTTGTAATTATTCAGTTCCTGCTCGTCCGCGCCTGCAGCTTTTAGTCTTTCTATGCCTGTTGCGAACATATTTTCAATAACTGCTTTTGAGTTGTAACCATGTATCATGTTGTACATGAGTTTGGGGGAGGTGGAATCGATAATGCTGACTTTCTGACCGTTTACAACATTATGATCGATACCTTCAATACCCCAGCCGGCCAGCTCTTTCGTTTCCGGAGACGCAAAAGATTCAATAAGTCTTAACCCGGCATCTTTTACTTTGCTGGTTGATGCTATCGACAGGCAGGGATTCCCCACAGGAGACGGTCCGCCGTAAAGTGCCTGCGGATCTATCCTTGGATCGTCAATTTTAGGCCATTGACTGGGAACGGGCCTTGCCTCAAGTATTCCGTTATTAACAAAACGGGCCGCAAATGTCATGCAAACAGCCAGATTTTGTTGATTTACCAATACCTTTCTGTTATACCGCTTGTCATCAAAGTCGGTCCTCTTATTTGTAACAAATTCCGGATCCATCAACCCTTCTTTAAGCATAAGCTGATATGTTTTAATTGCCTCTTTATATAAAGGGTTTTCAAAATTGTGTATAATTTTTCCGAAATATATCTGCCAATTATAACCGTAATTACTAACTCCATAACTGTTAAAAACAAATTCACACCAATGCAGATTATCCATGGAGGTATAAGGTACGGAGTCGGGATATTTTTCTTTGAGCTTTCTCATGGCTTCAATCCAATCATCCATAGTGTTAGGAATCTTCGTATAACCTAAATCCTGGAGTACATCCCATCTGGTGAAAAAGGTGTTGTTGACATCGCCGTCAACCGGAAGCGAGCGAGTACAGTATATCTTCCCGTCAGCTGCTATCAACTGTTCCATATATGGCGCATAAAGCTTTGAAAGAACCGGTGAGGTTTTGATAAAGTCCGTCAAATCGATATATGCTCCGTTCATTCCGTCATTATAGACAAAATTCGGCTTGGTGTAATTGACAACATCACAAATATTACCCGAGGACATCATTAAGTTGTATTTTGTATCGACGTCCGACCAGGGAGGAACAATTGTTTCGGTAATTATGACATTCGCGGCTTCAGCTATTTTTGTCAGATAAGGGTTTTTGGTTAAATCAAAATCCTCAGGAATTGTTGCTCCTGAGGTAACATAAAAGAATCTGATTTTATCAGGTTCTTTTGGCGCCGCGGAAGTTTCAGCAGTTGTGCCTTTGCCGGCTTCTTTTGAAGTTTCCGTAACGGAAGAGGTGTCCTTTACAGAGCAGGCTGAAATAAACATAAGGAATAATAGTATTAATGCTATGGATGCCAATACTTTTCTTTTCATCATGAATAAAACCCTCCTTAAATTTTAAATAAATACTCTTGAAAACTATTAACGCTTTCATCCATTGGTAATTCATATTCAGATGCGCGCACACCTTACTTTTATAATCCAATTATAAATCGAAGCAGTACCTAAAAACAATATTAAATAAAACAAGCGGTATTATCGTTATTTTTGCTGAATATTACCCTGAAGATACTGATTTTTATGTGAAAAATCCCTATATACCGATTATTCCATAACACCGATTTTGGAGTAATATACTGAGTAAATTCAATAGTTATTTGTATTTTTACGGTATTATGTTATAATTAAAATGTGGCTTGGCATAATAACCAGCACATCTTAATGATATTTACAAATCTTGTAATATTCTTGTGGAGGGATAGCATTGCATAAATTATCCGCATTTCTAACATTGCTTATTTCCTATATATCCATAATTATATTATGTACACTTATTATAGGAATTCTTTCATGCCAGATTATGAATGGTATTATAACCCACAATACAATCTCTTCAAACAATAAACTGCTGAACCAGTACAAAAGCAGTATAGACTTAGCCGTAATAGATGCGGTTGATGATATTTCGGTAAAAATTATGCGAGATTTGAATAACAACTTCTATCTTAACCGTTATTTTAATGATCCTCTGGAAAACAGTATTGCTGATATTTCCATGGTAAGCAAATATTTAAATGATATACTTGTTTTAAATCCTCTTATTTTTTCACTGTCCATATATTATTCAAACAGCAATCTCTTAATATCTACCGAATATATCAGGCATACTCTGTATAAGCCATTGGAATCCCAAAACGATCTTAAGCATTATTATGATATTGTTCAGAAGGCAGCCGATATTGTTCCTGATAATCTGGAACACGTATCACTGATTTTTGACTATGGGAAAAACCTGGGGATTAAGTCCTCCGAGATTCATTTTTCACAGGCGCCTGAAAATATAATCCACGCTGTCAGGTTATCCAGCGGATATAATGAAAAAATCAAGGGAGCTGTTATCGTTACAATTAGCGGAGATATATGCAATAACTTTATAAATAAATACGCACCGGAAGATCTGGGAAGTATTTTTATTTTTAATCAACAGGGTATTATTATCTCGCATTCTGATAATAAATATATAGGTCAGAATATTTCAGAGCTGCAATATAATAAAAAGTTATTGGAAACAAATAATAAACCGGGACATTTTACTTCAGAACTTGATGGAACTCCTGTTGTGGTATCATATCAGCCGTCAGTATACGGTGATTGGACCTATGTATCTTTAGCCCCCATGGAATCCATTTCATCGGTAACAAAATATATGCTCAGAATAATATCACTGATAACACTGCTTTCGGTATTTGTCGGAATAATCGCTTCTGTTGTACAAGCCAAGAGAATTGTCAAACCTATAGAGTCTATTGCTAATTATTGCATAAAAAGTCCGTATTTTTTTAATCAGGTAAAGGGTAACAATGAGTACGCTTTAATAAGCGGGACCATAAATAATATGGAAAATATAATGAAAGAAAAGGAAGAGGAGCTTAAAAAAGTACGGCCGGTTCTGATAATTAACTTCCTTAATTCGTTGCTGTCGGAAGAACCGCCTGATTCAGCAGAGATAGATGCCAGAATGAAGATGCTGAATATTGCCTTTCCCTTTAAAAACTTCTGTGCGTCGGCAATCAAACTCGAAAGGCTTCAGTCTTCTGAAAAAGTTGTTTTGTATGAATATGAAAAACTGAATATTTATTCAAAAATATACGAAGTGTTCTCTACTGTTTATTCAAGGTGTATATTTTATGAAAAAGATAACCTCATAGCAGTCATATATAATTTTGACTTTGAGGAAGAGGAATTATATCATCTGGGAAATGTATTCCTTAAACAGACGCTGAAACAGACGTCTGAACATATATTGAAATCAAAATACTTGTCCTTCGGAAAAATCGATTCAAATATAAAAAACATGAATATATCCTTTAAGGAGGCATTAAACGGCCTGAATTACGCCTATGTTTTTCCTGAAAAATACCTTTTTACCTATAAGAATATTGTAAAGATCGAAAAAGAACATTCAACTTTCAACAGATTGCTTTTAAACAATCTTGAGAATTCTTTGAAAAGCTTTAACCGCGAAAAAAGTATAACTGACTTGGAAATTCTTATTAAAACATTAAAAAATGAGGTTTTCAGTTATCAGCAGATACATTCAGTTCTGGTTACATGCGCCTCTATGATTGAAGATTATACGTATACCCAGGATGGGGGAGAGAACGGCCTTGTCCAGGATTTTGAGAAAACCTCCAATATACTTGAATATGAAGCATTGGCGAAGGAAATAATATTTCAAGGCTTTGAAAGTATGGAAAAGACTGTTTCAAACAATAAAATGCTAGTAAAGAGAGCTCTTGATTATATTGAACAGAATATACAGAACACTCAGCTATCCTTGGAACATGTTGCAGGTGAATTGGGGATTAGCCATAAGTATTTGAGTAAAGTTTTTAAAAATGAGACAGGAGTTAAATTTATAGATTATCTTACCAATCTTAAACTGAATCACTGCCGCAGTTTATTAATCAACACAGATTTGAAAGTTGAAGAAATATCCGATATCATGGGATATTCCACTTCCCATTATTTCATAAGCAGATTTAAGATGATGTTTGGATACACACCCAAAAAGTACAGGGAAAAGTTTGTTTGCAGTAATGTGAATGAATAAATAAAGCATTTGATGAAACGTTCGGGGTGTGTTGTAAACAAAACGCATAGGGCAGGCGTTTTAGCGTCCCGCGTTTTGGCCCGCCATCGTACAAGCCTCATTTAGCAAACGCCGCTAAAAACCCCTGCCTGCCGTAATTATACAGTATTATACATAGCTATTAACCTTTGTTATATAATTAGCTGCAACAGCAGCAAGTTCGTCAAACCTTCCCTGTGAAATTAACTGTTTGTCGGCAAGCTTTCCGCCAATACCTGCTCCCTGGGCTCCCGCGTTCAGAAAATCCTTCACATTGTCAGGTCCGATCCCTCCTACAACAAGAAAAGGTATGTCTGGCAGCGGAGAAAGAAGCGCCTTGAAATAATCAATTCCCAGACTTGCCGCCGGGAAAAGCTTTACATAATCCGCGCCGGCTGCTCTTGCGGCAATAATTTCTGTGGGAGTCATTGCACCGGGTATGGAAAGCAGCTTCAATGCCTTAGTTCGTTTGATAACATCCATATCCGCATTCGGTGAAATGATATATTTGCCGCCTGCCGCGGCAACTGCCTCTACCTGTTCAACTGCAAGGACCGTCCCTGCGCCGATGGCAATACTGTCTCCGAATTTTTCCGTCAATTCCCTGATTCCATCGACAGCATCACTGCGGTTCAACGTAATCTCTACCGCCTGTATGCCGCCACGAGCCAGAGCCTCCACGGTTTGCACCAGAAATTCCTTTGGGATTCCGCGAATAATCGCAATAATCCTTGTCATATTAAAAATTTCTTTTACCTTGTATGACTCCACTGTTATTCTCCTTTTTTCCGTTTACCGCTGTACGCGTCCTGATCCTCCGCCGTTTATAAGGGCTGTTACTTCCTGTATGCTGCACCGGTTATAATCTCCAAGAATGGAGTGTTTCAGGCAGCTTGCGGCTACTGCGAATTCAAGTGCATCTCTATGGGAGTTCAAATTTCTTAGCCCGTAGATCAATCCTCCGGCAAACGCATCGCCGCCTCCGACCCTGTCTACAATATGGGGAATACGGTACTTTTTACTGACTGTAAACAAATTCCGGTCGTTAAGGCATGCGGACCAGCCATTGTCGTTGGCATTATAACTCTCCCGAAGGGTAACGGCCAGTATTTTAAGCAAAGGATACTTCATAAGCACCTTTTCGCTCATGCGTTTATAATCATCAATACTTAACGCACCGCCTCCGACGTCCCAGTCACTCTCTATATCCAGCATTTTCTGGCAATCCTCTTCATTGCCAATACCGATATCCACAAAGGAAAAAATCTCCTGCATAATATCCTTCGGTTTTTTTCCGTATTTCCACAGCTTACCACGATAGTTCAGGTCACAGGAGACAGTAATTCCATTTACCCTGGCAATTTTTAACGCATTCATGATTTCATCTGCGGCATTCTGACTTATAGCAGGAGTAATCCCTGTAAAATGAAACCAGTCCGCATCCTTAAATACTTTCTCCCAATCGATATCCCCGGGTTGAACCAGGGAAATTGCAGAGTACTCCCTGTCATAGATTACTTTTGAAGGTCTTTGATTGGAACCCGGCTCTATATAGTAAACGCCAATACGGTTGGAATTACGGACAATACACCCGGTATCCACACCAAAGCTGTTCAACTGTCGGATACATGCCTGTCCAATCTCATGATCGGGCAGCAGTGTCACATAGCGTACCGCTTCTCCAAAAACAGATAAAGATACCGCCACATTGGCTTCACCTCCGCCGAAGGTAGCTTCAAAATCGTTCGATTGCAAAAGTCTCTCACCGTATGGTGCTTTAAGCCTGAGCATGATTTCTCCAAAAGTTACTACTTTTCCTGACATGATTATTTATCTCCTTTTATATATAATATTAAATATCGTAAAAATCTCCGTTTAAAATTACACCTACCGGGACAATTCTGTTATCAAAAGTCATAATCTGATTGTAGCAATCTTCACAAACCAATGGTTCATGCCGAATACGAAAAAGAGTGGCATTTTGTATATCCGACAGGTCGCACCAATCCTTGAGACGCAATATTTCCGCAGGCAATTTTGTTACACCGTAAATAATGTCTTCAAGAACCATTGACAATCCCAGCATTTTGGATAATGTTGTCGCCATATTGAAAACATACCTGTGGCGGGAAAAGGAATGAAGGTCGGTTCCTATGCAAATTTTTGGCAATCCATGCTTATTGGCTTTACTAAATATATCAAAGGAAAAACTTCCGCTTCCGTGGCCAATATCAAGAATTACGCCCCGCATCATTAGTTTCTCCATTGATTTCGACGGCGTGCCATCGTCATTCCAGACTTTTCCGCCTCTCCCGTTAAAACAATGGGTCAGGATGTCCCCTTTTTTCATGAAAGGCTCGATCTCGGAAAAATTTGGAGGAATCCCTCCGATATGCACCATCAGCGGCAAGTTTGCCATTCCCGCTGCCTCACTGGCTATCCGGAGCGGTTCAATGCCTTCATGACGGATTACTTCACTGCCGATACGTACCTTAACCCCGCTGATAATATCACGGTTTGCTTCAATTGTCTGAACTGTGTTTTTGACATTCAGATATTCCATGACATTGTATTCGTGGTGAAAAATAACGCCGATAGGACTAATACAGATAAATAATTTTATATTGGTCTTAATGGTTGGTTCGACATATTTCCGGAACCCGTGAATTGTATAGTCACCTACCGTACCCGCGTCAACCAGCATGCATACGCCGGTTTTATACCCGATATCATCACCGTTTGTGCCGAAGATTCCGAATCCGTCATTGATATGTGTGTGAATGTCGATCCAGCCGGGTGTAAGATAAATATCTGTTGACCCATCATCAGTGCTCTTTTGTTCAAAACAATATCTGCCGTTAACTTTTTTTAATACACCTGAATTAAATCGATTATTTTCAGTATCATATGCTTTTACCTGTAGATTATTCAACATTTTTTCATTCACCCCGCTGCTTTTATAGCCCTGTTCGCGTTACACATAAAACGAATACGGCAGGCGTTTTAGCACCCGCGTTTTACAATGCGGTTCCCGCAGGCGCTCTTTGAAATGTGGCTGATATACCGCTTGATCGCATCAGCAATATATAACAATTCATTATCCCTGAGGTTAATAGAATTGATAAATATCTGATTGGATTTGCCTGTGGGATCATCCGGCTTATAGCAGCCGATGTCGATTGCGGGATCACACTGCTCATACATAAATTTGGCGCAATCACTGCCTGTCCATCCTTCCGGCAAATCTATAATCAGCATGGGTTCATCCTGCTCAAGCCTGCCCTGGTGTACTCTTTTAACAGATAATTCCGTACAATCGGCAATTGCTTCTTCAATTTTATCAAGGTTCTTATTTTGTATCGATTTTACTTCATTCTCATCCGACTCTACGAATTGCTTAATGGCTTGGTATATACCGGCATATTCTTCCTTGCCCACCTTATAGGGTCGCCCAATGCTGACATTCGGGTTTGATAGACAATAACAATGATCGGCAATTTCACTGCTTCCAAGAAACAACCCTGTACTTTGAGGACCTTTTAAAAACTTGCCGCCGCTGAAGATAATTCCATCTGCGCCCAAATCTCTTGTATAATACCAAAGGTTTGACTTGGGCGGAAGCTGGGCGGCTGCATCAATGACAATCCTTACATTTTTATCGTGGCATAATTGAATGATTTCCTTTAGCGGCGGCAATCCTTTTTCATAAAAATTGGCTAAAAAGTAATATACACCGGCTGTCCGGTCTGTAATCGCGCGATTCAAGTCCTCAATTGCAGAGGATATTTTTACAAGCTTTGCTCCTGACAGTTCAATGAGATGCCAGTATGGAAGCATTGGAATTTGTGTTTGAGATTCAAATACAATGATTTCATTTTGTTTGCATTTTGATGTGTCGGGGAGTATCCTGACCAGTTCAGGGTCTCCCTTTGTCATGAGGGATGATGCTGTCAGTACCATGCATGCCCCGGCGCCGCTGGAGATAAAAGCAGCCTCATTATGGGTCATTCCGGCAACTTCAGCGTTAATCTTTTTACTCATTTCCACAATATCAACGAAGTATTCGGAAGCTTCATTCATTGCTTTCAATACTTCCCTGGTCATTCTTGAACCACCGATCCTGGTATATGTATCACTGGCATTAATAATGGTCTTTAATCCAAGTTCCTTATAAATGTTCAATTAAATCACCGCTTCCCCAATTATGATTTTACATTTTTAACTGCCTAACCTTTGTTGCTCCTGACAGTATCAAGATAATTATAAAAAGTGAATTTCGAAATTTTCAAATACTCCCAGGTTTTTTCACTGGATCTGTTTATTAAAAATGCGCCCTTGTTGTCAAGATAACGTATAAACGCCATCTTGTCCTCACGAGTCATATCATCGACATTTTTTCCTATATTGCGCTGCGCTTCCTGACAGATATAATCAAAAAGCTGGTTTACATCGTTAACAAAAATTTCTTCCGAACCCTGCTCGCTTTCCGGTTTTATTCCATATTGATTATAATTTTTTAAATATTCTTCAAATTTTACAGTAGGCGTAATATCAAGGTTAATACAGAAAGAACCTATAACGGCTCCGCTGTTATCCCTTAAAAATAGAGTGGATGATCGGAATATCTTGCCATCTCTTGTATGTGTTATATAATTATACTTGTTTCCGTTCGCGACAGTGCCTTTTAATACCTCCAGACCGATATTGCTGCCGCAATCGCCGATTTTCCGTCCTGTAATATAACCGTTCCGGATATCTACTATTGTATGGTTATAGTCTTTCGTTAAATCGTGCAGGACAAATTCGCATCTGTCACCAAATTGCTTCTCCAGCATATCCAGTAGATTTTGCCACAAATCCCATTGATCAAAAATAGATTCCATTGCATTTACCATAGCCTTACTTTTATTCTGATAATGACATTTTATCATACAATTATTATTGTGTAAACAGATTTTGATATCAACTTATATCAATATCGACTGAGTTAATCAAATTATAACAACGGAAGCAATTGCTTCCGTTGTTATAAACAATAAACCTGTTAAAACGTTCCGGTCTTTACGGTATTCATCAGTATATCTCTGTATTTATGAGGTGAAAGACCTGTCGTTTTCCTGATGAACCGGTTAAAATAGGTTCTGGAGTTAAATCCGGCTTTCACAGCTACATCTCCAATATTCAAAGTGAGATCTTCCATCAGTTCCTTAACTTTTTTCAGCTTTTGCGCAGACACATATTCATTTAATGTTTCACCTGAAACTTCTTTAAAGAATCTGGATATATATGATGCATTATAACCGGTGACTTCAGAAAGTCTTATCAGTGATACGTCTTCGGTAATATGATCCATAATATACCTTTTAATAAAAAGCATCATATTG
>CAZSVI010000050.1:0-24890 GCA_964610205.1 uncultured Oscillospiraceae bacterium | reverse complement strand
GCTACTCTGGTGCACTTTCTCTTTCAAAGGTTGCACTTACTTTGTCCATTCACCCCTGTATTATTCTGTTCTGGTGTTAACTGTAATTTTTCCTTAATGCTTGAGTTATAATGAAAATTCTGTTATTCTTATTTTACAAAGAATAACTATGAATATTTAACCAAAGACTCTGCGAATTTTATGCGCAAAGGCAAAAATACTGCTGAGGTGACAATTAAATGAGATTAATGGCAATCGGGAAGGTTACATCGGATATGATACTGGCAAGGACCCTATATCATAATGATGGAAGAATTCTTTTAAATAAAGGATACGGCAATCTGAACAAGTTTAAAAACAAACTGGAGGAATACGGTATACACTATATATATATCGAGGATGAAAAATCCCATGGTATTGAATTAAACGAAGCAATTAGTGAACAAACACGCTTAAGCAGTAAAAAAATAATTGCGGAAGCTACAAGAAATATTGCTGTAAACAAAAGCATAAATATTGAAAGTGTCAGAAATGCGGTATCCAATATTATAGAAGATATTTTAGCCAACAAGAATGTTTTGCTTAATTTAACGGATATTAAAAGCAATGATGATTATACGTTTGCCCACTCGGTTAATGTTACTGTTATATCAATATTAATCGGAAAATTTTTGAATTTTAGTTATAATGAACTGTTGAATTTAGGTACGGGTTCTTTGATGCATGATATAGGTAAAGCCGTTCTTCCGGATGAAATACTGAATAAGCCGGGGAAACTGACGGATGAAGAATACAAAATCATACAGGAGCATCCACAATTAGGATTTGATATGGTTAAGGACTCTATAGACATTAATCCGCTATCCAGGGTAGCAATATTAACGCATCACGAAAAATGTGACGGTACCGGTTATCCGGGAAAATTAAAAGGAAAGAATATACATAAACACGGAAGAATTGTAGCTGTCGCGGATGTTTTTGATGCCCTTACAAGCGACAGGGTATACAGAAAAAAATGGCCTGTTTACCAAGCTGTTGAATATTTAGAATCCCTGGCTGGAATACACTTTGACTATGATATTGTTAACCTTTTCGTTGATAGTGTTTCCCCATTTCCCAACGGCAGCACTGTTAGACTAAGCACCGGAGAGAAGGCAATTGTAAAGCAACAGAACCATGGTTTTTCAACAAGACCTGTTGTAAGGGTAATACAAGATGGAAAAGGAAATAATATTATTAAGGAAATAAACCTGGAACATGAACCTTCAATTGTTATTTTGGAGATAGAATAAGGATTTTCCACTTAATTCTCCCGAATACTGACTTTTTCATATCCAATCCTTAATGCGGGAATTATTTTAATTTTTTTCCGGTAAAGCTGCTCCATTTTTTCAACACACCCATTCCATGAACCATATAATACCGTATATACATCAGGATGTACGTCCACCTCTATTTCTGACGAACTGGAATGCAGCAGTACATCGGATATGGTTCTCATAACCTTTCCGGCATAATATTGCGGGGACACCACCCGTCCCTCTCCGTTACAAAACGGACAGGCTATGGACAGAACCTGCCTCAGCGGATTATTTACCTTTTTTCGAGTCATCTCTACCAGTCCAAGGCTGGTCATACCCAGGACAAATACCTTTGTTCGGTCATACTTTACGGCTTCGCTCAAAGCGGCAAGCACCTGGTTCTTATGAGAAGATGCTTTCATATCAATAAAATCAATAAGGATTATTCCACTGATATCTCTCAGTCTGATTTGCCTTGCTATTAAATATGCAGCTTCCAGATTAGTTTTTAAAATAGTATCCTCCTGACTGTCCCTTCCTGTAAATTTCCCTGTATTTACATCAATAACCGTTAAGGCTTCGGTTTTGTCAAAAACAACATACCCTCCGCATTTAAGCCATACCTTTCTGGAAAGGGCTCTATGAATGGCTGATTCAACATTATAAAACGCAAAAAGGCCATAATCTTCGGAAAAGAATTCGACCTTCGTTTTCATTACAGGTGATACTGCATCCAAAAACTCCATCAGTTTATCAAATTCCATTCTGTCATTCAGAATAAAACGTCGGATATCCTGATTCAAATAATCCCTTGCAAGCTTCTGAACCAATTCGGGTTCCTGATAAAGGCATCCCGGTACGGATCCCCTGCGTTCCTTTTCCAGAATACTTCTCCAAAGGTCTAAAAGGTAACGGATATCATATTCCATTTCACATGCCTCAATGCCCTCAGCCACCGTTCTGACAATCAGTCCCATCCTGTCGGGGCAAAACTGAACAGCCAGATTTTTAAGCCTCTCCCTCTCCCCGGCATCACTAATTTTCTTGGAAACACCAATTCCGGTATCATAAGGAGTTAATACCAAGTTCCTTCCGGGCAGGGCAATATTCCTCGTTACCCTTGCTCCTTTCGTATCAATAGGTTCTTTTATAACCTGAACGGTGATTACCTGGCCTGGTTTCACCGAATCCTGTATCTTTACTTGCCTTTCATGACTCTTTACCGTTTCTCCCGAACAATCCAAAGGTATAACATCCCCAGCATATAAAAAAGCATTCTTCCCTGTACCGATATCTACGAAGGCAGCCTGCATACCCGGTAAAACCTTATCAATTACTCCCCTGTAAATATTCCCGATAAGTTTTATGCGGCCGGCTGTTTCAATGAATATTTCAACCGGTTCGTCATTCTCCAATATGGCTGCCCGTCTTTCTTCAAAACTGACATCAACTAATATATCCCTTACCATATCCAACCTCGTTTTTCGTTCTTTTACAACAGAGTATCATCCATAAGCGAAACCCATATGTTGTAAGTTTGCAGCGGAGCAGAACCTGATTTTATCTCCCTGCGGCTATACAGCATAAGTCTATGCATGCTCCGTATTTCAAATTCTATACCCGAAAGTAAAGATAGTCCTGTTAAAAAAAGCTCCGGTCTTATATTGTTATCCTGTCCTGCCCCCAGCATTACTGAAAAACAACCTGTTCCCCCATCTGCGTTCCCGGAAAGATCATATATAAACGGCCTGATATTCATTTCCTTCTCACCGCTTTTTGTTTTTTTAACAACATTAATTACACTGCTGTTTTGAATATTCTCAATCATCTGATTTATATCGAATTCTTTATATGCCTCAAATCCTATTCTATATCTTGCAGCATCAATCAATCCCATTAAATTAGACCGATTGATTTTCTCCCGTGCATAAACAACCCGAATTCCCGGAGGCAGGGAAGAATTTATTTTACATATAATTTCTTCCGGGTTATGATTGCCAATCAATTCAATATCGGCAAATTCCCCGTCACTGGTAAGCCCCAGGGGCATAGGTTGCCCAAAGACAATCTGCGGCCTGGGATTATAGCCCTTTGAATAGGCAACCGGCAGTTCTGTTCGCTTAAATGCCCTTTCAAAAAGACGCAGAATATCAAGATGCCCAATGAATTTCAGTTCTTCCCCTCTTTGGAATTGAAAACGTATCTGCATGTTGATCTCCTTCAGGTTAGAGGTTAGCGGTTAGAGGCTTGAGGCGACAGGTAAATTGATCCCGCAAAACATGACCTATAACAACTGATCAGCACCGCATCCGGAGCATTCAAGCCTGCAATTCGGTGTCGTAATCCCGCTATATGCCTTTTCGCATTCCTTCATTAGAAATTTCCCCGTAACACCCATGTCCAGGTGATCCCAGGGCATAACCTCATCAAATTTCCTCTGCCTGTTTGCATAAAAGGCAAGGTCGATGCCTTTCTCCTCAAATGCCTCCATCCATAAATCATATTTAAAATGTTCATCCCACCCGTCAAAACGACAACCCTTTTCCCATGCTTTTATAAGTACTTTCCCAAGTCTTCTGTCTCCCCTGGCCAGAACTGCTTCCAAAAGACTTACCCGGGCATCATGCCAATTAAATACGACGGATTTGGAATACTCACGGATTTTTTCCCGTAAAAATCTCTGCTTTTTATGAAATTCCTCAACGGTATCCTGACCAAACCATTGGAATGGTGTAAAAGGCTTTGGTACAAAGCAGGCAGCACTGACGGTAACTTTCAAACCCTTCGCTCTCTTTTCCTTCGGAGTCATTTTATAAGCTTTTACCACTTCGCCGGCCAGCTTTGCAATTCCTTCAATATCCTCCATAGTCTCAGTAGGCAAACCTATCATGAAATACAGTTTCACACTGCTCCAGCCGCCTTCAAACGCAATGCTTACGGATTTTAAGACATCCTCTCTCGTAATTCCCTTGTTTATAACATCCCTCAGGCGCTGTGTCCCTGCTTCGGGCGCAAATGTCAGTCCGCTCTTTCTTACCTTCCGGGCCTTTTCCATTAACTCCAGGGAAAAATTATCAATGCGAAGTGAAGGAAGGGACAGATTTACCTTCCTCTCTTCTGTCAGTCCGACAAGTTCTTCGGTAAAACTTTCCAAACATGAATAGTCGCTGGTACTTAAAGAAACAAGGGATATTTCTTCGTATCCGGTATTTATAATGGATTCTTCAGCTTGCCTCAATAGGGTTTCAGATGTTTTTTCACGGACAGGCCTGTAAATAAACCCCGCCTGGCAGAACCTGCATCCCCGGATACATCCCCTGAAAAGCTCAAGCATGATCCTGTCATGAACCGTTCCGATAAACGGCACGATAATATCACCAGGAAAAGGAACCGCGTCAAGGTCATGAATAATCTTTTTACGTACCCTTTCAGGTACTTCAGGTGAATTTGGCAATATCTTTGAAATGGTTTGATCTGGATTATATAAAACATCATATAAGGATGGTACATAAACTCCCGGGATCAATGCGGCTTTTTTTAAAAAATCAATTCTGTCACTGCCCGAGGCTTTCCATTCCTTATATATATCCATCACTTCCTGAATAACTTCTTCCCCTTCTCCCAAAACAAAAAAATCAATAAAATCGGCCAGAGGTTCGGGATTACAGGCACATGGCCCTCCGGCGCAGACAAATGGATGAGTATTATCCCGTTCGCACGATAGCAAGGGGATTTTTGCAAGATCAAGCATATTTAATATGTTTGTATAACTCATCTCATATTGAAGCGTAAAACCGATCATATCAAAAATCCTGAGCGGATCTTTTGTTTCCAGGGCAAACAACGGAATTTCCTTTTCCCTCATGATGGATTCAAAATCAACCCACGGTGCGAAAACCCTTTCACAATAGGTATCCTGCCTGCTGTTTAAAACATGGTATAATATTTTAATTCCAAGATGCGACATACCGATCTCGTAAACATCCGGAAAACAAAAGGCAAACCGTATATCAACCTCCTCGGGATTTTTTACTGCCATATTCCATTCTCCACCCGTATACCGGGCAGGTTTTTCTATACTTAAGAGTATTTTGTCTTCCAGCTTTACTTTCATTCATTTCTCCTGTTCCTGTTCAGTGAGCGTTCGCGCGAATTCTTATCCCACGCTATTGGGGTGGGCGGGGGTCCACCTATACCTCGTTATAATGATAGAAGTAATTGCTGTTATTATGATATCCGAATTAAAAAAAAATAGCAAGCGAGGTATAGTTTTGAAGTCAGACAGGACTTTTCCCGCAGTTAACTATTAAAAGCCTACGGGAAATATACCCCATAGGCTTTCAGAATGCTGGACTCCCAGTCACAACGTAAACGGCAAGTTCAACCGCTACGAATTCTTTATTTCAAAATCATTCATAAAGTTAACCAGAGCTTTTACGCCCTCCAGAGGCATTGCATTATAGATACTTGCCCGCATGCCTCCAACACTGCGATGCCCTTTAAGATTTACAAATCCTTTTTCCACAGCTTCCTTTACAAATTGCACGTCAAACTCCTTTTTCCCCGTTACAAAGGGTATGTTCATTAAAGAACGGTCTTTCTTTACGACAGTTCCCCTGAACATGTTGGAATTATCAAGATAATCATACAAAACAGCGGCTTTTTCTTCATTTATTTTCTGCATGGCTGAAACACCGCCCAGTTTCTTTAACCATTCATAGACAAGCCCGCATATATAAATACTATAGCATGGCGGCGTATTGTACATGGATTTATTTTCAGCATGAATTTTGTATTGAAGCATTGTAGGCACTTCAGCCAGTGTATCTGAAATCAGATCCTCGCGGATTATTACCACCGCGACACCGGCAGGTCCCATATTTTTTTGTGCACCGGCAAAAATAAGACCGAATTTTGATACATCATAAACTTCAGACAATATATTGGAAGACATATCGGCAACCAGCGGAACATTCCCTGTATTAGGAAGAGTCGTATATCGTGTCCCATAGATTGTATTGTTGGTGGTGATGTATAAATAGTCGGCATCCCTGCTGAAAGTTTTCGGATCCAGATCAGGTATATAAGTATAGGTTAAATCTTCAGAAGAAGCCACTACATTTACCTTTCCATATTTTCTGGCTTCACTGATTGCTTTTTTTGACCATGAACCTGTGTTTACGTAATCTGCCTTCCCCTTTTTCATCAGATTCATAGGCACCATAGCAAATTGAGTATATGCTCCCCCCTGTAAAAAAAGCACCTTATAATTGGAAGGGATATTCATAAGATTCCTGAGACTGTCTTCAGCATCATTAATAATTTTTTCAAACCACTTTGAGCGATGGCTCATTTCCATAACCGACATTCCACTACCGTGCCAATTCAGCATTTCATCTTTTGCGGTTTCCAATACCTCCACAGGCAATACGGAAGGTCCCGCCGAAAAATTATACACTCTGTTCATTTTCATCCACTCCCTTTTGATTAAATATTTTATCACTCCGATTAGGCGATGTCTATACTGTAAACCTAAAAATTGTGAACAATTTAACAATAACTTTTACTATTCAGAGGTGATTAATTAAAGTAAACGCAGCGGGTGGTGCAGATGTTTTTTTTTATGGAACTTATTGGCCGGGAATACGTCAAAAAATAGTAAATAGTTCTTAAGGATTTAGTGCAAGTGACTCCTGCTATTTAGCGATTCTGATTGGAGGGATTGTAACATGAAAAAAATAATTGCCATTGTACTGACAGTAGCTATGATTGCCGCGATATTCTGGGTGGTAAATCCATTTACACCCGTATATGCCGAAGAGTATCGAAGCGGGTTTCTGCTGACACCGGTTCACTGTGACACGACAGGAGTGTACACTGATACCGGGTTCATTTTAAAAACCGAAAAAAGTTATACCACCGGGGAAATAGAAGAAATGCTCCGCCTGCTGGGAGATTCTTCACTAAAGATTACACAAAACAAGCAAAACGAGTTTTTAATCACGCCGGAAAAAGAATTCATAACAAACAGCCTGTATACATTCGTAATCACCACTCCGGAAAAGGAAGTCGTATCCTGGACATTCCAGACCCGGCGTGATTTTGCCGTTCTCGGCACACTTCCGGCTCATCAATCGGGTTATGTTACGATAAACAGCGGAATTGAGATTTATTTCAGCCATACCGGATTCGGAAAAGTTGAGCAATACTTTGAGATTTCCCCAAAGGTTGATGGCCGCTTTGAAAGAAACGGCTATGCCGCTGTGTTTATTCCAAAGAAACTTGAAGCCGGTACTTTGTATACGGTAACCATCAGGAAGGGGCTGCCTCTTAATGATACCAATTTGAAACTCACCGAAGACTATATCTTCGCTTTTGAGACAGAACCCGAACAATCGGGACGTATTGAGCCAAAAGGAAGTCTGTCTTTCAGCAGCTTGCTGGCGGAATTTTCAACAAGAGAAGCGCCTCTGATTCCGATAAACATATATTCGGGGGATAAAGAATCCACCAGTGCCCTTGTAAAAACAACTGTATATAAATATAAGGATTCCCTGTCATTCATTGAAGCGGTCAGAACAAAGTATGAACAGCCTTACTGGGCCTACAGCCTTCAGGAAAAGAACCTTCTTTCCGGAACAGATCTTACCGAAGCTGCTTCATTTGAGCAGACCTTTGATCTTAGCGTCTGGCAGGAAAGATATTTATCCCTCCCGGAAGCCCTCAACAATGGTTTTTACCTTGTGGAAAGCACCTATAACGACCTTACGGCACAGATATTGATCCAGTCTGTCGATTTGTCGGGGTACTTTACCGAAAGTAATACAAAAACCCTTATATGGGTTAACAGCCTTGAAAGCGGAAAATCCGTTGAAGGAGCCCAGATAACCGGAAAGGAAAAAAATATATCATATTTTACAGATTCTTCAGGAATAGCGGCCTTTGATACCATTAAAAATGAGCCTGATGAAATGGGCAACTACGAACTTCAATATTATCTGGTTAGTAAAGCCGATCAGGAACTTCTAATCATAAACAGCGTGTACAGAACCTACCGGTACGATTCCTACGCCCAGGATGATTACTGGAAGTATTTCCAGACCGACAGAAATTTGTATAAACCGGATGATCTTGTTCAGTTTTGGGGCTTTCTTCAGGATCGTTATAACGGCGCCTCTCCCTCAGGCCTCACGGTGGAAATCGCCGAAGGAGGCTACTGGGGTATACCTGAAGCAAAGTTCTTAAACTATTTCCTGCCCTTTATCCAAAAACCACTTGTAACCATAACAGTACCTGCTGAAAACGGCTTCTTTGAAGGCAATTTTCAGCTTCCGAAATTATCACCTGGCGGATATCAGATTACCGTTAAAGCGGAGGATGAAATTATCAACAGCCACTACATCAGTGTGGAGAATTACGTAAAACCGGTATATAAAATGACGGTTGAAAAGGATAAAAAAGCAATTTTCCTTGGGGAAACCGTAAACTTTACTGTCATTCCGGCTTTCTTTGACGGTACTCCACTGCCTTTGCTTGATGTTTCCTACAATATGGGAGGATATCCTTTTAACAGTACTCAAGACACAAAGAAAACGGGTATGGACGGCAAACTTGCCATTCCGTTCACGGCAGCAACAAATGACAATACAGCCCAGGGTGAGCAGTATATGCATTTGAATGTAAACGCGTCCCTTCCCGAAAGTGGAATGATTTACAGCAATGACTATGTCCGTGTGTTTATCAATGATATATACGCCTCCTTTAAATCCAATACCGATAAAGATGGAAAAACCACCTTAAACGCAACATTGAACCGGATTGACCTGAGCCGCATAAATAACAACGAAGATCCGCAGAATTACCCCGATTTTTTGGGAGAACCTGCATCAAACAAGGTCATTGCCGGAACAATTATTTACCATACCTATGATAAGATTGAGGATGGCGAAGAATATGACTATATCAACAAGGTCGTCAACAAACGGTATCGCTATGAAGAACGCAGGGAAAAGGTGCAAAGCTTCTCTTTCACAACCGGTACAGATGGATTTACGTCCAAAGACTTCAATTTAAAAGATCCTGATGAAGGCTGGTATACCGCCGAACTAATCTGGGAAGACGGTAACGGCAGGGTTATGAACCGGGAGGTTTATCTTTCGAAACGGTTTAGGACGGGTATTGATACGAAGCATGACTGGTATCACCTTGAAACCGACAAGGATAGTTACCGCCTGGGAGATGAAGTGCTCGCAACCCTGAAAAACAACGAAGAAAACGTCTCTGCCGATTCGGTGCTTTTTATGGAAGCGCAGAAGGGAATTACAAAGTACTCGGTTCAAAACAGTGCCGAATATAAAACTGTTTTTACCGAAGAAGCCATCCCGAATATCTATATCCAGGCTGTTTACTTTACCGGAACAGGGTATATTAACACCGGTACCCGGTCTATTGGTTACGATACCGATGAGGTAAAAATTGATATAGAATTGGAAGCTGATAAGGAAGATTACCGTCCGGGAGATACCGTTACATTAAATATTACCGCAAGAGATGAAAACGGAAAGCCTGTCGCGGCCCGTATCAACCTGGCAATTATGGACGAGGCAATGCTTGAGATTTCACACTATTATGTGAATGTTCTCGAAGCATTATACCAGCACCTCGGAAGCGGATTGGGGTACTCCTATTCCACCCATGGCTCAGGCTCTTATGGAATCAAAGGCTTATACGGCGAAATAGGTGGTCAGGACAGCGGGGCACGCAACACGGAAACGGCCAAGTTGATGGACATCAGCTTTCAGGAGAGTATGCCCGCAGCCGGAGCGGCCAATGATATGTCCTCGGTCCAGGTAAGAACTGAGTTCAAGGATACCGCTCTCTTCCGTCTGGCCTCCCTTTCAGAAGACGGAACCGGAACCGTTTCCTTCAAACTGCCGGATAATGTTACCTCCTGGCATGTAACCCTTGCGGGAATCTCACCCGATCTGCACGGAGGCACCGGAAAAGCTGATCTGAAGGTTACTCTTCCCTTCTTCATCAACGACAGCCTGAATACCACATATTTAACCGGAGATTTTCCATATATCGGTGTTACCGGCTATGGAAACAAACTTAAGGAAGGGGAGAATATCACCTGGCAGATCACAAGTCCTCAGCTTCCGGGATTTACTCAGACGGTAACAGGAAAAGCCTTTGAACGTACCAACATTCCCCTCTGGCAAATGGAAGCGGGCATTTATGATATTGAAATTAAGGCAATCAGCGAAAGTGGCTTGTCCGACGGCATACGAAGAACGATACAGGTAGCGGACACCTACCATGAAATTGAAAAAGCAGTCACAAAAAGTCTTAAGGCAAATATGACCTTAACAGGCGGAACAGAAGGACTGACCACCCTTATCTTTACTGATGAAAGCCGCGGTAAGCTGATTCCGGCATTATACAGTTTGCTTTACAGCGGCGGAAGCCGGCTGGATCAAAAATACACCGCTTGCCAGGCAAAGCTGATACTGGATGAAATTGCTCCCGGTACAAAACATTACCGTGATGCCGGAGAAGTTGATCTTACACAATACCAGAAGTCTGACGGCGGATTCGGCATCCTTCCCTATTCCGAAAGCGATGTAAAACTATCGTCCCTGTTGGCAACCGTGTTAAAGGATGAAGCGGGGGCCCGGATGCTGAAGCAATACTTCTACTCGCTGGTATATGGTGAACCGGGCAGAGTCAATGCTCCGGCACTCTATGGGCTGGCAGTTATGGGCGAGCCTGTGCTGGTGGATCTGAACAAGGCAATAAAGGTTACAAACCTTACATTTGAAGACAGTTTATATCTGGCGCTTGCCTTTGAAGCGTTGGGTGAAACCCATGTCGCACGCGGAATTTACAATGAGAAGATAACTCCTGTTTTGGAAAATATGAATCCATATGTACGAGTGAAAAATTCGGATAACATAGATGTAATTCTGAAGGATACGGCCCTGGCGGCGGTTCTGGCTTCAAAACTGAATATTGCGGATAAGGATGGAATGTTCTTGTATATCACAAACAATTATTCCAAAAAGGAATTAATGAATGCGGAAAAATTACTCTATGTGATGGAAGAATGTAACAAGCTTTCGGCTTCGGATGTGGAATTTACCTATGAATACGACGGGAAAACATACGCGGAAAGCCTGAAAGGAGGCGGCGGAGTAGCGGTTACAGTCCCTTCGGTCAAGCTTCCTGAGCTTAAAATCATAAAAGTATCGGGAGAAGCATCGGTGGTATCAGTCTTCAAAGCGCCTTTGACAGAACAGGTTCAAACCGACGGAAACATATCGGTTAACCGCAGATTTTATGACTATAAAACAGGCACGGAAACAACGGAGTTCAAACAGAATGACATAGTAAAGGTAGTACTTGAGTGGAATACGGACGATACCTCAATGGACAGCTGCTACGAAATTACAGACTTTGCGCCTTCAGGCCTGAAACCTCTTGAAAGCCCATACCAGGCAGGCATCCGTCCAGAAAAAGGAGCAATGTGGTGGTTCAGGAATACCGACGGACAAAAAGTAACCTTTAATGTATGCCGGGATGCAAAGCAGAAGGAACCCCTTGTATACTATGCGCGTGTTGTAAGCCCGGGAACCTTCAAAGCCGACGGTACAATTATTCAGGGCACTTTGGTCAAGGACAGCATAAACTTTGGAGATAAAGCAACCATCCGGATTACAGAGTAACAACCTTATGGATAAGACTGTCATCCTGAGTGTTAGCGAAGAATCTTGCTCATCCCTGGGATAAAGATTCTTCGCTTCGCTCAGAATGACACAAAAACTTAATACAGCTTATAACAACGGAAGCAATTGCTTGCAATTCCAACACACACACCTGTTTTCATTATTTTTGCTCCCTGTTCCGATATATATTATATAGAAATGCTTTACACCCGCCCTGTGGGGCTGGTAAAATAAACTTGGGGGCGATTTTGTGGAAGAGGTAATTTATCGTGACAACGCTATTGCCATTATAGAAAAAAATGACGGGTTTTATATTCAGTCATTTAAAAAGGGAACCTCACTTGATAGTTTTAATAGTCTTATGCTGCAATTCCCAAATATAAAAATTACGAATTACCTTCCGGTAAAAAGCGCGTTGAACAGCGCTCCTTATGGACCTGAATTGTTTGCAGTCGGCAAGGAGCGCGTTTTAGTTATAATATCCGGAAATAACCTTGAAGCAAAAATAACACTTAATATTCCTTCTGCAGAGTTGTCTCCGGATAACCGCAAGAATCTTATCATTGAAGTAACCGAAGCCCTCAAAAGAGCAGGTGTGAATTATGGCATCAAGCTTGATGCTTTAAGAGAGAATTTAACTGCCTACGAACCTTTTGTAATCGCTCAGGGCATTCCTCCTGTAAACGGTAAGGATGCCACAGTGAAACTGTATCAAATTCAGGAGCCAAAACCTGAATTAGTGGACAACGGAAATGTAAACCATTATAACCTGAATCTGATCCATCAAATCCAGGCCGGCAGCTGGCTGGGTGAACGAATTGATCCTGTTCCCGGAATTCCGGGAAAAAGCGTGCTCGGTACCGAAATACCTCCATTGAATGGTTCATTCCTTTCGCTTCCATACGATCGTGACTCCGTGGAACTTGTAAGAGAAGAAGGCAAGGATGTTATATATGCGCTAAAAACCGGCGCCGTTCATTATGTCGGAGATTCTATTGCTGTTTATGATGTTATGGATATTAAAGGAGATGTGGATTTTAATACAGGAAATATAAATTTCAACGGATATGTAACGGTAAAGGGAAGCGTGGAAGAAAATTTCAGCATACACTCAAAAAAGGACATTGAAATTACCGGCGAATATGGAATCGGCGGAGTTGATACCATTGAGAGCACAGAGGGTAATATTTATATCAGAGGCGGCGTTGCAGGTAAAAACAGAGCAAAAATAGTATGCGGTAAAAACCTTTATGTAAAGTATCTGTCCGATGTTGATGTAATCTGTAATGGCAGCATATATATAGGTTTTTATGCGAGAAATGCAAATATCCGTGCAAAACAGGTCATTGTTGATTCTCCTCGCGGTCAGATTGTCGGCGGCATGGTCGATGCTGATATCCGTATTGAATGTGCCGATATTGGGAATTGGATGGAAAACAAAACAAATATTATAATACGCGGCTTTAACCGCAGTTCTCTGCAGTCCAGAGTGAATGAAATCGTAGATATTCTGTCAAAAAAAAAGGAACAGCTTGTAAAGCTGAAATTAATGATAACAAAAAGCGACAATGAGGATGCCCGGAATAAGAATGAGGCAACCATACAGAAAACAAGACAGGCTATTCGTATAGTGCAGGATGAAATCAGAAGCCTTGAGGGGGAAAGACTTAGTATAATGAATTTCATGCGCACTCCGGGCGAAGGAGCCGTTGTAGTGAAAAGAAGGATTTATCCCAGGGTTAAACTTGTTATTCAGAATGTATCAATGGAAACAGCCGAGGAAGCAATAGGCTCGACATATATTGTAAAGGACGGTATAATCCAGGCGCTTTAACAACGGGTAACTATTCAGAGGCATAGTCAGATTAACGTAGCGGGTGGTTCGGATGCTTTAACGGGTCGAGGCATTGCTGGTGCGTTCCGGTGCTGGGGTTATCCTCTCTGGGGGAGCGTTCCGGTGGGTACGCTCCTTTGGTGCACACCTCTTTTCGATGACGCAGGGCAACATGCTTAAAAGCTTTCATTTTAAAATCCTATGCAGCATAACGCTTAATTCCGCTCTGGTTGCAAAGCTCTTCGGCGCTATGAATCCACCGTTTCCAAGTATCAATCCCGATTTTACCAATGAGGCCGCCGCCGGTCGGGCATAGCTGCTTATCTGATCCTCATCCGTAAAATGAGTAAGAACATCCTCGCTTGCCAGTTCAAATTCATAACCTGCAGCGCCAAGGGCTCGTATAAGGATGATCATCATATCCTCTCTGGTAATATTGACCTCCGGATTGAAATACCTGTTGTCCCCATGTATGATTCCAAGCTTTTTTGCAATACCTATCCCGTTATAATAATAGGCGTCTTCTCCGACATCCGCATAGTTTTCTTCAAATTCAGAGTCTAATTCCAGGGATCTGACTATCATTAAAATAAAATCCCCCCGCTTTGTAAACTCATCAGGGTAAAAGAACCCCTTCCCATCCCCAAGGATAATTTTTTTTTCATGCAATTCGTCAATTGCATTTATTGCCCAGTGGTAGTCCGGTCCCAAATCGGTAAAATAGGTTGATTGGTTATGACTGATTACAAGCCCTTCACTTTCGTGATGCAATCTATCCAGGGATGTTACCATATACTTTACCTGTTCGGGTTTTTTTGTCTGAGTGTCGATGAATTCCATACCATTGCCGGGTTCCCTCCGCACTGCAGCAATCAGGTTTTTTGCAATTATACTGGAGCTGGTATTGATTTTTTCATCTATGCCAAACCGGTATACAGCATAATAACAAGTATTGGGATCATTGTCCTGCCACGTAATTTTTGTTCCGCTATCAACAGTCCGGATTGTCCCAACCACAGGTTTTTCCGGGGCTGCTCCCCCTTTCCACGGCATAATGGGGATTAACGCTTTTGTATCCCACAACTCATTTTTAAGCAAGGATACTACCTGCTGTTTCCCCGAATCAGTAAGGTTTTTTGCTCTAAACAGTATGCTGCCGCTAATATCGGGATGGGCAACGTTGAATTTCATCTGATTTGGAAATTCCTTTAATGCATTGGCTCCCTTGAAATATTGGTCTGAATCATCATTGATCTTGTATAGGGCCTGTCCGATATATAAGTGAACGTTTTTTCTTTTTGTAATATTTGCCCACCAGGTTGCAAGCTCTCCGTAAGATGCCCGTGAATTGGCAAAAGTAAAGTAAATCTGCGGCGCTATGTAATCAATCAATTCCTCTTCCACCCATTTTTTTGTGTCCGCAAAGTTAATATCATAATTGGTATATGTGGATTTTGTGTTTGATCCTTCCGGATGCCCGTCCTCACTGTTACCCCATACTCCCCCGGGACTTATCCCAAACTTAACCCAGGGTTTCACGGCGTTGATTTCCTTAGATATCTCCCTTATTAACAAATATGTGTTGTTTCTTCTCCAGTCCTGGATATTTGAAAACTGTCCCTGATTATATTTCTGATAGGTTTGTTCATCCTTTAATTCGCCTGCTGTCCGTTCATAATAAAAGTAGTCGTCAAAATGAACGCCGTCAATATCATAATTACTGACAACTTCCATAACCCTGTTAAAAGCCCAGTTTCTGGCTTCCGGAATACCGGGATCCACCACATACCTGTTCATAGCTGTCCTTATCCAGTCGGGGTGTTCCCTGAAAACACTTTTTGGTATGTCAAGTGACCGGGTGGTTTCCGTATTTGTATACATTGATACTCTATAAGGATTAAACCATGCATGAAACTCCAGATTTCTGCGATGGGCTTCATCAATAGCAAACTCAAGGGGATCGAAGCCGGGATCCTTTCCGAAGGTTCCCGTTAAATACCTTGACCAGGGTACATGTTCCGATATGTATAGGGCATCACCCTGCGGACTTACCTGAAAAAATATTGCATTCATATTCATATCAACAGCTCTGTCAAGTATGGAAATGAGTTCTTCTTTGCTTTTTTGTATACGCTCCGAATCATCCTTTAAATCCCTTGCTTCAGTGGAGGGCCAGTCCAGATTTAAAACGGTGGATATCCACATTCCCCTCAAATGCCTTTTTGTTACAAGCATTTTACCTGGTATATATTGATTGTACAAATCCCACGGAGTACTTGCGGCCAGAACCTGTTGGACAAGCAGAATCAATACAGCAAGAACAAATATAAAGGTACGTTTGATTCCAGGCTTTTTAACCATGGCTAACCCTCCACATTAATTTTACAAAATTTACTTTAAATTGAATTGGTCTTATTCGTTGTTTAGAAATCACGATTTCTGTTTCGGATAGAAGCCGGGAAATATTTAAACACCTTCCGTATTTATAATACTAGAGATATTCGTGCCGGATCAAATTAAAAATCTGTTACAAATAACCGAATGTTGGTAAATAATATATAAGATATTTGCTTATGTTCGGGGAGGTGTTTAATTCTATGCAGATTAAAGATTTTATGAAAAAAGACTTTGTTTCCGTTAAAGAAACAGATCCTATTGAAAGCGTATTGGATATTATGAATAAAAATAAATTAAACAGCGTTCCTGTCGTTAATGAACATGACCTTTTATCCGGAATTATTGTAAAAGCCGATATCTACAGGTTTATGATCCAACCCGGTCATTATGATTCATGCCCTGTGGACTGGGTTATGTCAAAAGTTGTGGTATCAATTCACCCTGAATGCACAATACAGGAAGCATCCAGAAAACTTCTGGATAATCATATAGTAGCAATGCCTGTAGTTAAAGACGGTAAAATACTCAGTATGATTAGTATTGAAGATCTGCTGGAGTATTATTCGCGTTAACAGAGTTTCCTCAATATTTATCCTTTATCTCTATTCACAAAAATACGGGCCTGATAATCATATTTGTCGGAACGGTAAAAATCCTTTTCATAAAAAAGTTTTTTACCTGTTTCGTTATAGTTTATACTGGTTATCCTCAAAACAGGAATTCCATCGGGAAGATTTAGAAGTTTCTTTTCATCCTTCTTCGCTTTCGCCGCTTGAATAGTACTATCCATAAAATAAACCGACAGGGAATATTTTTCGTTTAAAAGCCTGTACAGGGATGATTCCAGATTACAGTTTTCCAGATTCGGACAATACTGCTCAGGTATAAACACCTCCTCTATAGCAATGGGAATTCTATCTGCAAACCGAAGCCGCCTTATGTTATATACACTTTGACCCAGCTTCAGTTCCAGTAAAACATTAATATCCTGCCTGTCTCCCGTTTTTCCAAAATGAAGCACGGCGGTTGATGGTACCAGCCCTCTGCTTGTTACAGTTTCAGTAAAACTCATAATATTACGCTGAATGATTTTACTTCTGGATACATAAGTACCCTTTCCTTTTTCTCTGAACAATACGCCTTCGGCAACCAATTGGTTCAATGCCTGTCTAACTGTCATACGGCTGATGCTCAGACTCTCGCTTAATTCCCGCTCTGATGGTATCAAATCTCCATTCAGATACTTTCCCTCTTTGATTTTCTCCAGAATAATATTCTTCAACTGGTAATATACCGGAACCGGACTCTTTTTATCAATGCGCATGAGTTATCCCCTTTTGGCCTTTTTATCTTTTTCCATTATATCCTGTTTAACTGTAAATCTTTTTTGAGTATTATAGCACACAGGTTATATATGTTGTACTAAATTTTTAGTACAACATATATAGGTAGGTTGTTTATGAACATTATTTTTAATAACAGGCCCCCTGCTTCCTAACGGTTTATTCTTCCGCATACATCCTCGGAGAAGCGGTTAATATATGATTTTACATATTCTTCTATGCTAAGGTTCGGTTCCTGTATCAGCGGTGTCAGATCCATACCGTAATTCATGGATTGTGAGGTATCGGTCTGATGAGATTCGGCATAGGTGGCATTGGCAATCCTTCTTCCCGCCGTTGCCAGATCATAACGTTTGCCTCCGCATATCTGGGAATCGAACACCCCGACAAGCGCGGCCGCAAGGTTAGCATGGCTGCTGACGTTAAACATAACCTTGTCGCTATCCACCATCCAGTCAAGGCTTCTCCATACCTCGCAGCCATACAGTTTATTAGGGCGTAATTCACGGGGAAGCGCCCGGATCGCAGCAATTACTTTTAAAGCTACCGCTACATGTGTATCATGCTTGTCTGCAAGGTTATGTGTATAAATGATCCGTGGGGCAGCCTTTTCAATCAAGCATTTTAATTCTTCTGTCGATTGCCGGTTCTCCCTGTTCTTAACTTCGGCACTTGTGTAATCCAGCAATGCCTGTAGTCCGTATTCGCCTATATATGCCGCTTTTTTCTGCTCCATCTTGCGGACTGCCCGCATATCCTCGTCAGAATAGGAAGCATATATACCGTCCCTTGCGCTTCCGGCGCCGTCAGTCACTACCGTGCCGAAAAACCAGTTATCTTTATTGCCAAAGCACTCAACAATTCCGTGATATGCCATAATTTCAAGATCGTCCTGATGGGCTGATATACCCATATGTGTTGTTCTTGCAACCGCTTCGTCAAAATCCTTGCCATCAGGCACATACCATTCTGCACCGGGTTTATTCAGTTTCATATAAACTCCACCTTTTTCCATATTTTTTGTTACCGTATCTCCGGGAGACTGGCGGCTGCGATTGACTGCCCAACCCTGCGGCTGGACTCATCGGGAAGATGCAGCTTTATTTTTTCGGCCAGATCAGGAAAATATAAACGAAGTACCTGCCGGGCATTTTGTTGTATCAGTTCTCCGCCCATACCCGAGGTTACCCTTCCCAGAATCAGGACATGCTTTATGTCATAAAAATCCGAGTAGTGTGCCAAAGAATACCCCAGATAACATCCAATATCTTCAAATATACGTTTTGCCCTTTTATCCCCTTCATTCAGCAGGTTTTGTACCGCTTTCAGTTTTTCTGCCTGCGTTGCGGCACAATTAAAGTTTATACCTGCGTTTTCAGCCAGTTTGACAACTCCATCCTGGGAAAAGTATTTTACCCCGCATCCAAAATCACCGGACCATTCATCAACCATAGCGCCGTGATGATAATCCACCGGTATAAAAGCAAGCTCGTTTAGCCATCCTGTTATATTCCCTCTCGAATCGACATAACCTCCGGCTTCACTGGTACCCATGGCAATACCGAGAACATTTGTGTCATTTAGCTCCATCGCGCCGGCAAGAGCTGTAACATCTCCGTCATTAGCCACTTCTATCGGAACGTTCCCCATATCTTCCGAAGCTTTTAAGAATATGTCCTTTACTTTTTCGTTAAAAACATCTTCCGGCACCTGAATAAACAACGATGCGGCCATGACCCTGTTATTGATATAAATTCCCGCAGAACTGACGCCAATGGCATCCACATTTGGCAAATGCTCCGCTGCCTTTTTCATTGCGCCGATGATATGCTCATAGTGGTAACCGGGGTCATTTTTTGTTTTAGGATTCCAAACGATTTCTTCGCTATATACCGCATTTCCGTTTATAACAGCCGAAACCTTCAGATCACTTCCTCCGGCGTCAAAGCCTATACGGCAGCCATCAAGATGTCTTCCCAGAGGCTTTGATTTTTCGACGGCATCGGGTACTTTTGAAGCGTCTGTAACTTCAACGGTAAAAGGTTTTTCATATACACGCCCCATGAAACCCGCGTCAAATTCCCTCAGTCCGCCTGGCTTATAACATTTTTTTATGTAATACCCGATACAATCCGGACCCCCTATAATAACCTTCCAACCTCCATATATCCAGAGCAGGGATTTAACCAACCGCTCCGCATAGAAGAAGTTTTTCTCGTCCATTCCCGATCCTTCCGCAAATATCCTGGTTCGGTAAACAGACATCAACCCGTTGTTTCTCTCTATCGCTATCTTTAGAGGAACTCCGCCTCCGGCGAATTGAACCTCCCTCAGAAATTTCCGGTTTTCCAAAGCTGCCGGAAGGAAACCTGGATCAAACATCGGGAAAAAACCGGTATTCCCATTCTCAACTCTTGGCTCCATCTTATTACTCCCTTGCATTAAAATTAAAGTGGTATAGTGGTATATACATGTCATATTATAATACGTATTGTGTAACAGGTCAAGAACAGCAAAAGCCGGCACGGCAAAATGATTACAGTGATTACAGAGTGCAACTAAACAGAAGACCATCGGAATATACTGTAACCGCCTTCTTCAATATGTGAAGAGAAACCTTTACCCTCAGCTGATTTTAACTTTGTTCCGCTTCTCAACTCTTCCACTTGCCCGTCGGAAGCAATCAGGTTCGAGGGAATAATTACCCTGAAGGCTTGAGACTTTCCCGTATTAATCACAAAAAGCAACCTGCTGTTTCCGGAAACCCCGGTCCGCCATTGCAGTAATTCTTCCGATTCAATCCTTATCGGATGCTGAGCGTTTGCACAAATACATAAATACTTCATGAATTTTTCGAATTCACCGTAGGGCTTTTCCTGGTATCCTCGACCGATAAAATCACCCAGCACGATAACCCTGCCTTTTCCTGCATGATTTATAATTGACAGTATATTGCCGGCATCATCTCTGGCCGCAATACGGGAATTGAACTTTTCAGCACTTTCTTTAAGAGGTGTATAGTATTCATTTTTATTATTCTGAGCACCTGTGGCAATATGGTCGGCATTTCTCTCAAATCCGGTTTTTAATGTGAATTGATTCCCATCCATATCGAGAATTAACTCTTCATGCTCAAGTACCCGCCTTCCCAGATCCTCAATCCCAAGAGCATAGGCAAAGGAACGCTCCGGACCCGAATTACGGTAAAATCCCCTTGAAGTATATGCATCCGCCTCAGCCTCAATCAGCAGGATTCCTCCGTTGCGTACAAAGTCAATGATTCTGCCGGCTTTTTTGTCCGATACAACCAGTGGCCAGGGCATGATGAGCAGCCGATGATGCTGAAGGCTGTCAATATTTGCCTGATCTACAATATCATAAGGTATCTGAGTACGCTCCAGCGCCGACATATATCCTGTTATACTGTCTCTTGCCCGAACCGCCGCCGAGTCCTGAGCCCATTCAAGATTGTAAGCATCGGGTTCAAATATTACCCCTACCTTTGCTGCGTCCGGCACATACCCATCAAGCAAGCGATCGTACTTTCCAAGAAAAGCACCTGTCTCCCTCATCATGGCAAGCCTTTCATCCGCCAGACCATCCAACCCGGACAACCCGTATCCGGATGATTCCTTTCCAAAGACCTCATCCCGCCAGCACCAGAAAATAACAGCCTTGGCGCCTCTTCCGTAGCCATTCCAAACCCAGCGCTGCTGTGGCTTTGCTTGTACGGAAGGGAACACTTCAAACCCGGAACGAGCCGACCCGCCTTGAAGCTCGCTGACCCATACCACACCGCTGTTGGCTGCGGATCGAGAGGATTCTACCCTAACGCCAAAGTCTACATCACTTACTTTAAACCAGAATGGGAAATGGGAGCACCCATATCCATCAAGTTTTGACGCAATTTCAAAGTCATTTCCGCGATTCATGGCATGATTTTCCTCATCGCCTACCGCTCGATAGGATGGCTGTCCTGCATGCGCCAAAATAAGATGGTTTGGATCAGATTCCCGGATAGTATCATACCGAAACTTCGCATGCTCAGCGGCACGCCACTGCATGAACGCCTCAAATTCCATCATTTCCGTATACGGTCTATTGGGCATTTTGCCCGGAAACACGTCCTCCCAGCTGCAATACCGCCTTTTCCACGCTGCGTTCAGTCCCGAAAGATCAGTGTATTTGTTTTTTAACCATTGACGGAATGCTTCCAGAGTATATGGGCAAAAACAGACAAGCCCGTCTGACTGGACATTCCATCGAAGCTCATTCCAGCAGTCCCAGCCAAGCATATTTTTCTTTCCGGCATACCGCTCCGCCGTCTTTTGAAAAAATACCCGCATGCCTTCGAGTACAGCGGGATTATCGAAACACCCTCCCGGTGTTAAGCCCTGGTGTGCTTCTACACGATTTGAGGAAACAACCTTGTTGCCAAAGTTATCTATCATATGGGAATCGGGTATCAGCCTATGTATCCAAAGTGGCTGCAGTTCGGCAATGGTACTTAAAATAATACCCAGTCCCCTCTTCTCCGCTTCATCGGCCAGCTCATCATAGTCACTGAAATCAAATACTCCCGGCTCAGATTCGACCCAGGACCACATGACCCAAAGCTGAACCGCGTTGAGTCCCGATGCTTTCATCAGATCCAGATCTTCCTTCCAGTATTTCTTTTCGGGAAAGGGCGCCCGATAATATTGCGTCGCCAGTATCATTTCTTCATCTCTCCATTCTCTTTCAATTAAAATATATTAGAAAATATTAATTGACTGAAATATTAAGGCATGACACACTTCATTATGCTGACAATTTTATTTCTTATTTTTTCGGTAAAATTAAGCATCTCTTGCCGTAAAACCATTAAATGGACTGATATATTCTTTATATATCGTCATCAATTGGTTGCAATCTTAATGAAATTTATTGAGTTACGGGCATAAGCTCCGGTAAAATACCGGAGCTTAATTTATAATATTTACAATTAAATATTTGCCCTTTTAGTTACAAGCAGGGTTCTTTAATTAAGTAATTCCCTTTTCTTCAACCCTATTTGATTTTTGTAATATTGTCCTTATTCACTGTTTTATTTCCTACAATAATCACGGGTTTGTCAGCTCCGCTAATTGTATTGTGGTGTATGTGGTTGTAGTTGCATTCGCCGTTTTCTATTATACCGGCCGACACAGTACCTTTCCGATTGGAAATAATATTGTCTGAAATAATGGACTCAGAAATATTATTAAGTTTAATTCCATAATTATTTCCATTGGACTGATTTGCATCCCGTATAATATTTCCTGATATAACACAGTTTAGAATGTCTTCATTCGACTCCATGGTTACATTAATTCCATTCCCGCCAACATTAGTAATGATATTATTTGAAATGACAGCACTTACAGGTTCTTCTGCAATAGCTGGAAGACTGAGTACTATTCCGTCACCGGCAATATTATAAAAATTATTACCTGTAAAGATATATTGTTTGTATGCCTTTGATACTGCATTTATTCCTACATTTCGAGAATCTCTGACCTCATTGCCCGTTATAGTGAGAGATTCACAAATAACCCCATTTGTTCCCCTGAACACTGCGCCGCCCACTATACGGTTGTTAGCTATAACATGAATGCCTCCGGGAACCTTACCATACCGGTGACGCACAGCGACGCCTCCATAGACATAGTTATTGGAGAAGGTTGACTGCTGGGTGCCGTCTGCAAAGGCAGCATACTGATTATTATCAACAGTATGAACGTAAATGATATTGTTTGTAATTAAATAATCAATGGTAGCCTCATGGGCATCTATAACATTTGAATCCTTTATGCTGGCTCCAACTAAAACATTATTCGTAATAACTATTCCTCTGTTAAGGCCGTCGTCTCTCTCAACTGAGCTTGATGCGATACAGTGTCTGCAGTTCTCTATTAAGTTATCTGTTATTCTTATTGCGGTACATGCATTCATCAAACCTATTCCATATCCGACACCCGCAAAGTTGCAATTTTTTATGGTGCAGCCGCTAACCGTTACATCAAAACATCTGGCCAAAATAATTGCTTCTCTTCCGAAATTCTCAAAATAACAGTTTGTTATAGCGGATTCTTTGCACATATTAAGCTGAATGCCGTCTTTTTTAAGCGTACTTCCTCCTGCGACGCCCTGTATGAATTTAATATTATCTATATGGAATTTCGAAGGCCTGTAAACTTTGGCTTTTGATGAATCAGATACAAGGTAATTCCGGATGAGCGGCTCGGTGATAGTCACCGTATTCCCTGATACCTTTTCAACTGTATACATTTCACCTGTCAATTGATCATAAAAAGTCGGGTCATCCGGACACCATTTAATTGAATTGGATATCGCTATCAAATCACCTGATCTTATATTTGCAGCATTATTCAATACTATTTCAGTAGACCCTTGATCTTTATCCTGAGTAAGATACCTGGTTCCACCCGGTACCACACTTCCGTATACTTCAAATGACTCAGGCTGATTGGTGTTAAAAATAAATTTGACATCTCCTTCACCGAATATTTCCATGTCTTTTCCACCCAGGTTGATTACTTTTGAAATCAAGTATGTTCCCGATTTGACGTATATTCTCGAACCGCTGGGAACTTCATTCAGAGCAGCCTCTATACAGGCTGTGTCATTTGCATAATGACTTGTCAGATAGTCCGCATCGCCTGCCTTGGCTATTGTATAAGTTCCCTTGTGCTCCTCTTTATAGGGTTCTATGGCGTTATTGTACGCGATGATTGCAATATTTAAGGTTTCCAGTGCGCTGTTCACTTCCGTAACCGTAGCTCCTTCATCATCAACAACTGCCTGGGCTGACGCTATTACCGCAATCAATGCGTCCAAATCCGATTGAAATACTTCTCCCGGGCTGAGCGGAAATGTTCCCACCTGAGCGCTGTTCGCCAATCCCTGAGCCGTTGAGATTAAGGCTGTCAATGTGGCTTTAATATCTGAGCCACGGATAGAATGACTGCTTATAATAAATGCATCATCAACTTCCGATTGCATTGCAAGCTGCCCTACATCATCCATGGCAGGCGCATCTGTACGGAATTTATAATCTGTTGCAATAGCCGTTTCAATCCCACCCTTGGGTGTTACATATACACTATAGGTTTTTGAGCCAAGATTAGCTTCAATCCTGATATGATACTGCTTGTAGTTTTCAACCGAAACCGTCTCGTCATATCTATATGCACTTCCGTTCCTCGCAATAAATTTCACATCATCTTCGCCCATTTCGTACGCGATGATCATGGACAGCTTTTTCCAGCCG
>CAZSVI010000049.1:0-24931 GCA_964610205.1 uncultured Oscillospiraceae bacterium | reverse complement strand
GCTTGAGGACATTTTATATGCCATAAATTAACTTAAAGTAGGAAACTCACGCTAGTATCAGCTTGATGGTTGTCGTTTTGCCCGCTCCATTTTCACCGATAAAGCCCATGATACAGCCGATGGGTAACCGGATGTTGACGTGATATAATGTAAAATCCTGATATTTCTTTGTAACATTGTTCAAATTCAATGCATCTTCCATACTCTATTCCCCTTTATAAACCAGTGTCAGTATTTCGATGAGCTCTTCCAGCGAGAGCCCGCAATAACCTGCCTTTTCAACAATCATCTGCATCTGGTTTTCAATCTCCCTCAAATGCTGCTCCCGGATGAGATTAATGTTTTGTGGTGCGATAAAACTGCCTTTTCCTGTAATGGAAACGATGAAGCCCTCCCGCTCCAGTTCTTCATAAGCCCTTTTGGTCGTGATGACGCTGATCCGAAGTTCCTTTGCCAAAAGCCGCATCGACGGCAGCGTATATCCTTCCTGAAGCTCTCCTGACAGGATGAGGTTCTTGATTTGTGTGATGATTTGTTCATATATGGGTTGCCCGTTTGAATTACTGATATGAAGATTCATCTCACACCGCCTTGTTATATTGTATATATATTATATATACAATATAACATCCTTTGTCCTTTGTCAAGAATTTTTTAATTTTTAAGATGAGAAAAAGGTAAAAAAGGAGTTATCTTTTTCCATCTTTATTCCAGCAGCAATACAGACATATTTTACTGATTAGAAGATTCCGGCAAGCTTCATCAGCCGTTTGATGACAAAATATCTAGCACTGAGAGAATCATATGCATTCAATTCCGGCAATCTATATTTGGTGAATGAAAAGACTCATATGGGAGACAGATTGGAATTTATTTTTATTGACAATTACAATGAGGAAGAGGATAAAAGAGAACTGGATCTGAATTGGTTCCACAGATATCGGGGAGAATGAGTCCCTTTGTTGTGTTTTTCTGTTAGGTTGAAATAGTGTTTTTTTTTATGCGGGAAAAGCACTGTAAATAGTATTCCGGCCGTGTAGAAGGTGCAGTCCGGATCAGGATGTGTTTGAGCCGGCTATAAAGCTTGTCAAATAAACAAAGAAATGGGTGGATGAAAGTGGGAAATAACACTTTTCCTCAGCTTGGTTGAACTATATCATGATACGTTGTATAATAGAACAATATTATTGTTTTTTCAACTGCCTGATTCCATGAGAATATAAATGGAAATATTGAAGCGGGGAACTCAATACTATGAGTTTCTTGCTTTTTTAATGACTGCAGTGATTATTCAATTTTGAAAAAGCCTGAAATGGATTGCGATGCGGATAGTATTCCGTAAGGAAGGCATGGTATCGGAGTTTTGGTTAAATGCAATCATTCAAATAGAAGCAGGAGGGTCAGACCTATGAAGGAATTAAGAATCGGGAACATCATCATTCGCCTTCCCATTATTCAGGGCGGAATGGGAGTTGGAATTTCTCTTTCGTCACTGGCGGCGGCGGTAGCCAATGAAGGCGGAGTCGGGGTAATTTCTGCCGCAGCCATTGGAGTCAGTGAACCGGATTTCTTTACAAATTTTGTGGAAGCCAACATAAGGGCATTAAAAAAGGAAATCCGAAAAGCCCGGGAACTAACAAAAGGCATTATCGGAGTTAATATTATGACAGCGCTGTCCAATTATGCCGACATGGTTAAAGCAGCAATTGAAGAAGGAATTGATATTATTTTTTCGGGTGCGGGCCTGCCGTTGAATATGCCGCAGTTTCTCACAGAAAAGGTAAAAACAAAGATTGTACCCATTGTATCATCAGCAAGAGCCGCAGGCGTGATAACAAAAAGGTGGTTTGAGAAATACAGCTACCTTCCGGATGCGATTGTTGTAGAGGGCCCTATGGCGGGAGGGCATCTTGGATTTAAAAAGGAACAACTGAACGACAGCAAATTCTCCCTGGAACGACTGGTTCCTGAAGTAATTGATGAAATGAGGAAATGGGAAGAACAATATCAAGAATCCATACCTGTGATTGCCGCCGGTGGAGTTTATGACGGCGCGGATATACGCAGATTTATCGATATGGGAGCTTCAGGTGTTCAGATGGCGACACGCTTTGTGACAACGCATGAGTGTGATGCATCAGATGAGTTTAAAAATACTTACATCCGCTCAAAAAAAGAAGATCTGGAGATTATCGACAGTCCGGTGGGAATGCCCGGAAGAGCTATCCGAAACGATTTTACGGACGATGTGAAAAAAGGAAAAAAACATCCATTGAATTGTCATTTTCACTGCATTCGGACCTGTGATGTCAAAAATAGTCCGTACTGTATTGCCACGGCGCTGATTAATGCCCAAAAGGGAAAAATGAAGCATGGTTTTGCTTTTGCAGGAAATAATGCATACAGGACCAATGAAATTGTATCGGTAAAGGAACTGGTACACACAATCACCGAAGAATACGCAGCATCGGGCATGACATGCACATAAGCCTGCACCAGTTCCGATGTCTGTCACAATGGCCTGGTAATTCCCCGAAATACGGTGGAATTCCGGGCTATCCATTTCTTTTGATATGGTTTCCAAGCAGCAATTTCAAGGATATCTCCTCCCGTTCTTTTTACTTTGGAGGTAAAAGAAAGCATGGAGTACCACGGGCAAATAAGAGAGGGAAAGCTGCGTTGTCTATTTCTCAGGTACTTGAACTAAATTACAGAACTGCATGAAGACTGCTGCACAAGATTCGTAATGCTATGAGTGAACGCAATGTCAAATATCAAAACGATTGAAGGTGGAGGAGAATACTGATTGCATTCTTTTCAGTGGGGCGTACCTTTCTAAAATCTATTTATTAATATCTAACGTTGTGTTATAATAAAAATAGAATGCACAATAACATGTTATACAAAAAAGATCCCAAAGGTTGCGTATTATTTTTGCAATCGATACCAACCAATCCGTTTGATAGGGGTACAGTATATGACTATTTATGATATTGCCAAGAAGGCGGGTGTTTCTGCAAGCACAGTATCCAGAGTTATAAATGACAAGGATGGTGTCAATAAAAAAACAAGAGAGCAAATCCAAAAGATCCTTGAAGAATGCCATTATTCCCCCAATGAAGCGGCGAGGGGACTGGTTAACCAGGCATCGAAGATAATAGGAATCCTTATATCCGATATCAGGACAACACACCACACCGAAGGCATATATTTTATGGAGCGTGAATTCACCAAACTGGGATATTGCTGCATCATAATGAACACCGGAAGCGACGACGAATCCAAAGTAAGATATATCAAGATATTGAACCAAAGGCGCGTAGAGGCGGCAGTACTTATCGGTTCGACTTTCCAGTCTGATTTAGTGAAGAAGGCGATAGCCGAATATATGTTTAACATTCCCGTTATTATTTTCAACGGTTATATGGATCTGCCAAATATATACGGAGTTGTGTCGGACGAGCAGAATGGTGTTCTGAACTGTGTGAAGCTTCTGGTAGACAGAGGCAGGAAGAACCTTGTGTTTGTGATTGACAGATACACTCCAAGCAACAAACTGAAGATGCTTGGTTTTGAAATGGGAGTTCGTCAATGGTGCGACCGGAACAATCCTATCATATATGAGACGAAAAGCACCCTCAACGACTCGTACGAAACGACTTGTGCGTTGATGAGGGAGCATCCCGAAATCAACGGAATAATTTATGTCGTTGACCTTCTCGCGGTTGGAGGGATCAGAGCCTTGCAGGACATGAAGCTCATAGTTCCAGATGATGTCGCTGTCATTGGTGTTGACAACTCGATTTATTCTGAGATATGCTCGCCAAGTCTTACATCCCTGGACAACAAGCTGTTCGATTTGAGCGTTGCGGCTGCCCGCAACCTTATATATGTAATACAGAACAAACACGTCATCAAGCATATGATGATAGTTTCATCCATAGTCGAAAGAGAATCCACCAATATCAAAACTTAATTCAACTGTTATATAGCTATTATTTAAAGGCATTGAAAAATGTCTCCAACTTTTTATGTAACCTTTTTAGTCCGGTCCAAACCGGGGTAGAATAAATTTCAGAAATATGGAATAGAATAGCAAACGATTTCAATAGGTTCTTTATTTTTTATAAGCACAGCAACCCTTATATTTCTATATATGGGTATATAAATTTTATTATGGTTTAATATGGAATACAAATATGTGATTATCTATAAAATTAAGTATGCTTTTTTATAAAAATTTATTGCATATTGCTTATTAGAGTGCTATAATATGAATGCAATCGATACCAATATAGTTAATACAGATTATTTTGACTCGTGAGGTAAAAACTATGAGAATAGCGATCTTAGGTTCCGGAGCAATGGGTTCTTTATTTGGTTCATTTCTTTCCTTATACAATGATGTTTGGCTCATCGACAATGATATAAGCAAAATAGAGGCAATAAACAAAGATGGAGTGACCATGTCTGAAAGCGACGGCGTAAGGGCATATTGGCCGAAGGCTGCTTCGGACTCATCCGGACTGGGTATTATGGATCTTGTGGTCTTATTCGTGAAGTCCATGTATACGGTTGACGCGCTTCATCAAAACAGGAACCTCATAGGGAAAGACACATTTATAATGACATTGCAAAATGGAGCCGGACACGAAGCAAAGCTCTCGCAATTTGTTGACAGGAAAAACATATTGGTTGGCACCACTCAACACAACAGCTCGATCATAAAAGCCGGACATATAAACCATGGCGGCAGCGGTCTGACGATAATCGGGGTTCTTGAAGGCCGAAGCGGCAGGATATGGGAAATCGCGGATTGTTTCAGCATTTGTGGAATAGAAACGATCATTTCGGATAATATCAAAAAAGAGGTTTGGAACAAACTTTTCCTGAATACCTCGGCCAGTTCCCTGACAGCGGCGCTGCAGGTTCCGCTCGGTTTCATCATTGAAAACTCTCACGCGCGGCACATGATGCATATGCTCGCAAATGAGGCGGTAAAGGTTGCGAATGCGGAATGCGGCAATGTATTCGATGTTCATGAAGTAATAGGAAATATAGAAAGAGTTCTTTCTAATTCAATGAACGGATATACATCCATTTACTCAGATATAAAAAATGGCAATAGAACAGAGGTTGACACGATAAGCGGCTTCGTGGCAGAGGCGGCGAAAAGGTACGATATCGAGGCTCCATACCACGATTTTGTAGTCTCGTTGATCCACTCTCTGGAAGAAAAAGTTATGACTGAGAAAAACAGCTTACAAACTGTTTGACCAGACGGAATATCATCTTATTTTTATCAAGGGGGAGTATAGTATGAGTATTTATCAAATGGGCAACCTAAGGGTGGTAGATTTATCCAAACCACTGGATCCGGATACCGAAACCAGGCGATGTCATCTTTTCAGATTCAATACGGGAGGACCCATCCCTGATTTCCATACGAATATTGATATCACAAGCCATCTGGGTACTCACGTGGAATGTCCGTACCACCACCGCGACAACTGGCCTGATGTGGCTTCCCTGCCGCTCACCGCATTCTTTGGACGGGCGATATATCTGTATATTGATTTCCTTCCGCTCAATGGGTATATCAGCCCTGAATCGCTTGAGAAGGCATGCGCAGGCAGACTCAAGGGAAATGACATTGTGATCCTTGACTCTCCTTACAAACTGGAACCATTCACAAAAAAGACAAACACTCCTGAAGACAAGCGGCTGCTTGTCAACGGAGAGACCGCTGTCTGGCTGCGCGACAAAAAGATCAAGTGCGTTGGCTTTGGGGACGGTGTTTCGATAGAAAACAGAAACGAAGACGTAAAACCTTTCCACGATATATTGCTTGCTGAAAACATTATTTTCATAGAAGTTCTAAAGAATCTGGAACTACTAAAAAGGGATATATTCTTCATGTCTTACACGCCGCTTTATATAAAAGGATTGGATTCATCTCCGGTAAGGGTTTACGCAATTGAAGGATTGGCAGAATTTACTGATTGATGACATGCTGGAATGAATTCATAATAAGTAATTGAACGCACAATAAGACAAAATTTTATTAAAATAAAAAAAATGAGGGGGATGTTAACAATGACAATGTTTGACAAAGGGAAGAGAGTAACTTTGAGAGAATTGGTTGAAAAGGAGCAGGTGTTTGCACCATGTGTTTATGATTGCTTTTCCGCGCGAGCAGCTGAGATTTGTGGCTATAAAGCCGCTTTACTCACAGGCGGAGGCTTGAACGGAAACATGATTGGAATGCCCGACATGGCATTTCTCAATATTGAGGAATTGATATGGGCAACAGATCGTATCTGCAATTATTCTCCACTACCGATAATTGTCGATGCGGACGATGGATACGCAGAAAGTCCGGCTGTAGTTTATTACAATGTGCAGCGTTTGGTCAGAGCGGGTGCTATGGCTGTTACAATTGAGGATTCCACAGGTGTTCGCGGCTATGTCAGGTTAATGGCTGACCATAAATTCCAACAAGCAAATCTGGTATCAGAAGAGGTACATCTTGCTAAAATCAAGGCGGCAGTTGAAGCATGTAAAGGAACCGATTGCATGGTTATCGCGAGGACAGCCCTGAAATATTCATACGGTTTGGACAAAGCGATGGAGCGCTGCAACAAGGCAATGGATATTGGTGCGGATATGACTCTTATAGTGGGTATTAACCGGCCCAATTCCATAGTTGAGTGCAGCCGTATCGGAGAAGTGGTCCGCGGACCAAAGATGTATCCCGATGTAGGCGCTGTTTCACATGACGCCGCGCCTGAGGTTATTCTTGCCGACATCATGCCGTTTGGCTTCAGCCTGGTAACAATGCATTGTTTTGAAGGAGTTGCAATGACTGCTATGGTTGAACGGGGAATGAGAAATATCAAATATCAAAGCAATATTGAATCGCCTTCCGAGGTCAAGCGATATGGCGATAACCAAAATTCAAAAAAGATACTTGAATTTGAAAGAGATTGTTATAAGACAGCTACGGAACTAAAGTGAGAACTGAATTCAACCATAATATTCAAAAGGGGGAGTGTCCGGATATCACAGCATATATCCAAATAATACTATTGTTTCGAAATCACCAAATTATGAAAGGAGAATGATGTATGAGGAAAAGGGAAATCGCATTAACTTCATTGTTGATCCTGGTTTTGTTTACAACCGCATGCACAAGTGGAGTTATACAAACAACAACCGCGTCAACAACCGGCGCAATTACAACTCAAGCCCCTACGACTGTAAAAGATGACAGAGTAAGAGGAGGAACCATAAAAATCGCCGTTTCCGCAGATGCTACTACTTTAAAGTCATATAGGCTTCGCGGACCGACGGACCGAGCATATGGATGTGTGATATTCGAAACGCTTCTCAGCTTAAATGCGCAAGGAAGCCCTGAACCATTCCTGGCTGAATCTATTACAGAAGACGTTGAAGGATTGGCCTATATCATCAAGTTAAAAGAAGGTATCATGTTCCAGGACGGATCAGAATTAGACGCCGAAGTCTGCAAATGGAATTTGGATTTGTACAATGAAAAAGGCGTACAGAATAAAGCCTTTTTCAAATCTGTTAAATCATTTGAAGTGGTGGATAAGTATACTGTCAAAATAAATCTCAATGAGTGGGATGCGCTGATTCCGCTGTATCTGGCTCGTCAAGGCGGAGCGGGTTATATGATTTCAAAACTCGCCTGGGATACTTACGGTGAAGATTACTGCGCCGAAAATCCGGTTAGCACAGCCCCATTTAAGGTGGTTGCATGGAACCGTGACGTAGGCATGAAGTTGGAGAAGTTCGAAGGCTATTGGCAGGGGGAACCTTACCTTGATGGGGTCGAGTTTGAGATATATTCAACGCCTCTGGTGGCTCAGGCAGCTTTCCTTACGGGAGATGTTCATGCTCAGATGATCTCGGATAATACCGTTGCCAAATATTTGGAAGGACAAGGCTTTACCGTTACAAAGAGCAATATTCCCGGCCAGTGCTATACGGTCTGTTTCCAATGCCTTGATCCTGATGATCCGTTTTACAATAAAACTTTACGTCAGGCAGCAATGTATGCTATTAATCCACAGGAGTTTGTTGATACCGTATTTGCAGGGTACAGCGAAATAACCAATCAGTATGCTAAAAAGGGAACTACCTATTACAACGATAAAGTCGAAGGGTATCCATATAATCCTGAAAAGGCAAAGCAGTTGCTTATCGAGGCCGGCTATCCGAATGGATTTAAAACAGTGATAACTGTAGGTACGGCTGCATTAGCTCAAAATATTGCGCAGATTCTTAAGGAGCAGTTGGCTAAGGTAGGAATTACGCTAGATCTTAACATAACTGATACAGCAGGCGAGTCAACTACGGTTGACAACTGGGGAAAAGGCATATATGTACACGCAATGGGCGCTGATCCGGGAGCGGCGGCTATACTTGCCGGAAGCTACGCGAGCGGGCTTTCATCCGGTATAGGTCATTCTGCTTTTTCTCGGCCTGATGGACTTAGCTATTTGATCGAACAAGGGAAGAGCTCAGGATTAGAGGAATCAATCGATTACTTTAAACAGGCGATGAAACTGGTTTATGACGACGGTGGATTTATAAAGGCTTTAGCAATGATTTACCAGTCTTCAGTAACAAGCCCAAAACTTCATGACGCAAACTTTGGTGAGACAGTCGGTACATCATCGGATTTATGGGATGCATGGCTGGAAAAGTAATCAAACAAGAATAGATAACTTACTCCATACCCGCGTTTTTTAAGCGGGTATGGAGCAAGCTGCAAATCACTAACTGATTTGCGGGTTGGATTGACGAAAGGATTGTATATGATTCGTTTTATTATTAATAGAATTCTTGTTTCAATTTTAATCGTATTCTTGATCTCGGTGTTCGTATTTTCCCTGATGCACATTTTACCCGGTGACCCGGCCAGACTTGCGCTTGGAGAGGATGCCTCCCAGGAAGATGTGGATGAGCTGCGGAGGGAGTTGAATCTTGACAAGCCGCTTTTAAACCAATATGTTATTTGGATTGGCGGCATCATAAAAGGGGATTTTGGCAATTCTATCGCATACGACCGTCCGGTAAGCGATATTATACTGGAACGATTACCAAGAACTATTTCAATCGGAATTCCGGCGATAATTATTTCTTCAATTTTTGGCATTTGTTTTGGTGTAATAAGCGCGCTTAAAAGAGGGAAATGGATAGATCAGATCATAACGGTTTTTGCTACCCTGGGAGTAGGAGCGCCGCAGTTTTGGGTTGGAATACTGGGAATTTATTTTTTTGCGTTAAAACTACGAATTTTGCCAATTCAAGGATGGGTGAGCCCCGCTGATAGTTTTGGCCAGTATGTATATAAGGCGATTTTGCCGGTTATTTGCTTATCATTGCATATGATTGCTTCGATTGCGCGTCAAACCCGCTCAAATATGCTGGATGTCATCAACCAGGATTATATACGTACAGTCCGGGCAAATGGAATAGCTGAAAGAAGTGTGGTATTCAGGCACGCGCTGAAAAATGCCCTGATACCAATCATAACCATAATCGGACTTCAAGTCCGAGTTATTATTGGAGGTTCACTGATGGTCGAGCAAGTATTTACGATAGCGGGTATAGGCCTGTTAATGAGAACTTCAGTACAGTCCAGGGACTATCTTATCGTTCAGGCATGCGTACTAATCATTTCAGCATTTACCGTATCGGTGAACTTATTGGTTGATATTCTGTACGGCATAATAAATCCACGCATTAGAGAGTCGTGGAGGTGAATAAAATGGAAAAGCAAATAAAAACAAATACACAGTTTTATGAAACAGTAAGAGTATTTTTCAGTCGAGGAGTTATCGTTAAAATCTGTTTTGGAATTATTATATTTTTCGTTTTGGTCGCGATACTCGCTCCAATAATTACGCCCTACACGCCAACCCAACAGTCGCTTAGAGAAGCTTTACAAGGGTCATCCGGCAAGTACAAACTTGGAACGGATCATTTAGGAAGAGATGTGTTGACCAGACTTATGTATGGAGCAAGGATTTCACTTTTATGCAGTGTATTGTCAAGCATATTATCGGCAATTTTAGGAATGGTGCTTGGTCTTATTTCCGGTTATTTCGGCGGCTGGATAGGACAAATCATAATGAGGTTTGTTGACGCGCAGTTATCCATCCCGCCTCTGGTATTATCCATGGTGCTTGCAGCAGCTTTTGTACAGATTTTTGGAGGGAATATCCTTGCGATTAGCTTAGTCATAGGACTAAGCAGGTTTGCCACATATGTTAGAGTAGTAAACGGCCTTGTGCTGTCATTAAAGCAAAATGATTTCATTGTAGCTTCTACTCTCTTAGGACAAAGTAATTCGAAAATTCTTATCAAGCACTTGTTACCCAACTGTTTTCCATCAATAATCGTTTTGTTTACAATGAACCTTGGCGGTGCGATTATGATGGAATCTTCTCTGAGTTTCCTTGGAATAGGTATCACGCCACCAACACCGGCATGGGGAAGTATGGTTTCTGAAGGATATACTTATCTGATTTCAAATCCGTCTCTCGCGATTCTACCCGGTTTTTGCGTGCTTCTTTTAGTTATGGCTTTTAATATAGTGGGCGACGGTTTGCGTGATGCTCTTGATCCAAGATTAAGGGGGAAGCTGTAATGTCAGAAAAGAAACCCAATCAGATCAATGATAAGATTTTATTGGAAGTTAAAAACCTTAGAACGTCGTTCTTTACAAACGCCGGGGAAGTTAAAGCTGTTGACGATATTTCTTATTATATAAACAAAGGTGAGGTAGTTGCGCTCGTCGGCGAAAGCGGATGCGGAAAATCAGTATCTCAACTATCGGTGTTGCAGCTTGTTCAGAGTCCTCCGGGGAAAATACTTGGGGGGAAAGTAATATTCGAAGGTATGAATTTGCTTGACTTCAGTCCAAATTCCAAAGAAATGAGGGGTATACGAGGGGCTGCCATATCCATGATTTTTCAGGAGCCGATGACCTCCCTAAACCCAATAATCACTGTTGGAAACCAACTGACAGAAGTAATAAGAACTCATAAAAAAGCAGATAAGAAAGATGCGTGGCAAATTGCAACCAGAGCGCTAGCCGAGGTTGAAATACCTGATCCCGTGAACCGGATGAAAAATTATCCTTATGAAATGAGCGGAGGAATGAGGCAAAGAGTTATGATTGCCACCGCTATCGCCTGCGACTCAAAATTGATAATAGCAGATGAACCAACTACAGCGCTGGATGTCACAACACAAGCACAGGTTATGGAATTAATCATTAATATTATAAAGAAATACGGGAAATCGTTCTTATTAGTAACGCATAATTTAGGTATCGTAACACGATACGCCAATAGGATTTACGTTATGTACGCGGGCAAGGTCGTAGAATCCGGTAAAACCGAAGAATTAATGACAAAGCCCAAACATCCGTATACAATTGGATTATTAAACTCAGTTCCAAAGCTGGATGACAGCAAGGAAAAAGATTTGGTGCCAATTAAAGGCACACCTCCCAGCCTGATAAACCTTCAGAAGATGTGTACATTTTTACCAAGGTGCCCCTACGCAAATGAAGCATGCAAAAGCAATGATTTCCCTGGACTTAGAAAGATAGAAGGTCACGAGCACTTTGTCGCGTGCCATCTCAATCTTTCGGAGGTGGATAGATGAACGCGGATAATGGAAGCAAAACAGAATTATTAAAAGTCGAAATGTTGAAAATGTATTTCCCCCTCAGAAAGGGAATAACACAAAACATATACGCTGAAGTAAAAGCCGTAGATAACATCAGCTTTTCTGTAGAAAGGGGAAAAACCTTTGGCCTGGTTGGAGAAAGCGGTTGCGGGAAAACCACAACGGGCAAGTGCATATTGAGGATTAATAAACCAACTTCAGGAAATATATTATATAAAGGCGTTAACATCTCTGAATTTACAAAGACGCAAATGAAACCTTTCCGCCGGGAAATACAGATGATTTTTCAAGATCCTTATGGTTCGCTTGATCCGCGTCAATCAATATTTTCGATTATAAAAGAAGCAATAACAGCCGATGGCAAAAAACATACAAAGGCAGAAATAAGTGAACGAATCAGTGAGCTTTTACAGACGGTGGAACTTGATCCGGAAATGTCTGATCGATATCCACACGAAATGAGCGGAGGTCAGCGGCAGCGTCTTGGAATAGCAAGGGCACTTGCTTGCGACCCCGAATTGATTGTTTGCGATGAGCCTGTATCCGCGCTTGATGTTTCCATACAGGCTCAGATTATCAACCTGTTTAGGAAGATTCAAGAGAAACTGGGTTTAACATATATATTTATAGCTCACGACTTGGCTGTAGTACAGCATATTGCTGATATAATCGCTGTCATGTATCTTGGAAGAATTGTTGAAATGCTCGATGCCAAAGAGCTTTATCAACATCCCATGCACCCTTACACTATAGCATTGCTGTCAGCGGTTCCGATTACCGACTATTATGCTGAACAGAAAAGAAACCGGATTATTTTGCCCGGTGAAGTTCCAAGTCCAATTAACGCGCCTTCAGGATGCCCATTTTATCCTAGGTGCAATTACGCAAGCGAAATATGCAGGAATTCAATGCCGAGTCTGACCGATATAGGCGAAGGACATAAAGTAGCTTGTTACAATCTTGATAGAATATCAAATATATAACGAGCTGTTGAATAAATAGCTTACGGTTTATTCATGGAAACAGAATTCCCACGAACGCTTACAAACCTACAAATAAGAGGTTTGTTAGTATTCAGTTCCTATTTATCTTTACAAAGTTTGCTTTTCAGTAAACTCTTATGCTGAATTTCAGTCAGGAAGCCCTTTATAAGGTAAGGCATAGAAGTTTATAACAACGGAAGCAATTGCGTAAGCAACTGCAACACACTGTTATTGCAACAGAAGCAATTACTACACACCGTAACAACGTTCTTGGAGCTTTGCCCCAAGGTTGTTATATCGAGGTGGGGGATATGCCCACCACCTGATAGAGGTGGGGCGGGGGCCTATTTTGGTTCCTTGTTATATTTATCAGTTTTCTAGTCCCGACACCTTTATTCGAACGCAGCTTTAAGGAGGAATATGTATTTGTTAAGCGCTATATCAAGAAGCAAAACTATGACTGAGAAGATATTTACGTTAAATTTCATAAAAATCACACTTGTTGCAACATTGTTGTCCTTCTGCACGCAATTTCAAGCGACAGCCTTTCCTCTCTATGTAAGAAGTCTTGGGGGAAGTCTTGTTCTTGCGGGGGCGGTAACAAGCATATATATGGGAGTGTCGATGCTTTGCAAACCACTCGTTGGACAATTGCTTGACAGGGGAAACCGCAAGGTTATTCTTGTAATCAGCGTGTTTATATTTTCGGCGATGCTTAGGATCTGTGGAAATATCAGCGTCATCCCTATTCTTATTATAACCCGCATACTGGTTGCGCCATTCTTTTCGACAAGCAGTACGGCAGCCGCTACAATCGCAACAGATACTATACCGGAATCGCGAATAACAGAAGGATTAGGATATTACAGTTTATCCCAGACTGTTTCATCAGCACTTGCCCCATCTTTAGCTCTCATGTTAATATATGACTTTAGCTACAAAACCCTTTTTATTGCCGCGGCCATATTTGCTTTTGCAGCCGGACTGATTTCCCTGACTGTCCGATATAAATATAAAAATAGTGAAATTATATCTGAAAATGTGACACCCGTTGAAGAAAAATCACAGCAAGATAAAGTTGAAAAGGAAATTCCTGACGCGAATAATCTTGTATATAACAATGAAAAGAAGCTGTGGAAACTTGAAAAGATTGCCGAAAGGGGAGCCTTTCTACCGTCTCTGATGATCCTATTGCTTCATTTAGGAGCAACCGGCATGATAACATTTCTTCCCACCTTCGCTGAAACATTTCGTATTGAGAATATTGGCTTGTTTTTTACTTTACAGGCAATAACACTGGCGATAAGCCGTTTGTTCATAGGAAAGCTATCGAAAATACTCGGTCATACATTAACCATTACTATCAGCTTAGGGTTAATTTCGACTGCATTGATTGGGATATGTTTTTCCCGAACAATCCTGCCTATACTAATCTGCGCCATCATGGTAGGCCTTGGGAACGGAGCGATTACCCCTGAACTTCATTCTATTGCGATTAGGCGAACTTCAAAGGCGAGAAGAGGTTCTACAAATTCGCTTTTTCAGATGGCAAGTGAAGGAGGCATCTGCATCAGCGCGCTGTATTTGGGTATTGTTGCCGACCTGGCTGGAATCCAATGGATTTTCTTTGTCGGCGCTTTTTTCCCGGTATTTTCGTTAATTGTTTATTATACATTGCTCAAGGCAAAATTGATTCACGAGCAAGTATAAAGGTACATAAATGGAACGATTGTAAATCAGAATTTATGAAGGAGGAATCAACATGATTAGAAGAAGCAAAGAAAGGATTGTTGAATACAAGGAAAAACTGTTCCAGGGTAATGGTGGCGTAACTGTACGCAGCCTGCTAGACAATCCTGATGAAATGTATGGTAAGGGACGTGTTTTTGCTCACTCCACTCTTCAGCCGGGATGCTCAATCGGTTATCATATACATAGCAATGAATCTGAAACCTATTACATATACAGCGGTACCGCTGAGTTTAACGATAACGGCTCCGTTTTAACCCTAAACGCTGGCGATATAGCTTTTACAGGTGCGGGAGAAGGACATGGAATAAAAAACATAGGTACCGACCCGCTGGAGTTTATTGCTCTGATATTGTACAGGTAGCTTGATTCAAGCTGATAAATATCAATTTGCATCTATTTTGTGCTCTCAAGACCTACAGATAGAAATAGTTCATCAGATAGCACCTGCTTTATTACAAGGATCAATGTAAATAAGGATCATTGGAAACTTTTATGGCTGTCTATTAATCAGTATAGTTTTTATCGGTAGTATTCCGTACAGCTTCAATGCATTTAAGGGCGGATAGGTTCTTGTCCTTCACCTCCAGCATGATATCTATCTCCATGTTTTTTACGGTGTTAAAAAACGCCGTAAAATCATCAACACGGATGCTGTCGGCGTGGGCTCCCGGACTTTTTCCGGGAGCCTGCCGGGAATAATGGATTTTTTGAACTCCATCCTCACTGTGCCAGGTTTTCCGGCATATTTTTATCCATTCCGCGTCACTTTTTAAAAGGTCGCCGGGGTTTACCTTGTTATGCAGATTATCATAAACAACGGGAATATCAAGTAGGTTTGAAATCGTCAGTATGTCTTTGACAGAATAGCATTTATCGTCATTTTCTATAACCAGCCTTTGTCTTATAGAACTGCTCAAACATTTACAGGATTCAATGAACCGTTCCATTGACTTCTTTTTATTATTGTAGACGCCTCCCACATGAAGTACTATTTTATGCTCCGGGCTTAACTGCATACTGTCCAGAACCCTTGTGTGAAAAGCAAGATCATCAACGGATTTTTCAATAATGGATTTCCTTTCAGCATTCAATATGGTATACTGGCCGGGATGCATGGATACCCGCATACCGTAATTTCTGATTCTGTCACCAATGGATTTCAACCAGTATTCATATATATCCCACCAGGGAAGCCTGATTTCAGGGCTTGAGCCGAAAGGGATCAAATCGGATGAAATGCGGAACAGACGAATACCGTTTTTCATATTGTAATCCAGCGTATTCTCCAGAGAGTTTAGATTATGTCCTATAATATCCGCAAGTCTTTCATCGTTTGCATTTTTCAGACGACACCTTTTTATATCCGTATTAGGGACATTAACAGTTAAACATGCATAACCAATGCGCAATTTATTATTCCTTTCCTGTTGTTTTGTAACACTTCATTGTCAAGCCCCGCGGATGTCTTTGCTCAACTGGCACAACGGGTTAAATCATGTGAAATATTCGATTTTCGAACCGGGGAAGAATGTCCCGATCATTTGTGACATACATTACTTAAGAACTTTAACATCCTCCTTAGGGTATATATATTTATACCTACCGAATTTTCCCCGCTTCAGTTCCCTGGTTTCTTCATTCATATCCAGCTTTGTATTGGGAAATCTTTCGAGAATCCTTTCCGTTGCTGGCTGCTTCAAAGGTAACACAATCCTTATTCTCCTGTAAAATATGGCGGAGGATTGTCTCCCATATGTCCTCCAGATTTACATAAGCTTTCATGTAGGGTTTGTAGGATTGGTTTGTTTGCAAATAGCAGTATTCACAGCTTCCGGGGAACAACCATAATATAAGATAGCTTCTGCCAACTCTGTTGAAACTATTCAATGTGTTGCAATTGCAAGCAATTGCTTCCGTTGTTATAAAAAATGCAGTATTAATATCCGGATTAATAGATGCTGAGAGAAATCCGGTCAGAATTACGAGCCGCCTTTAAGGCAAACCTACGCTACCTCCCTCATTAATGCCGGTTATTTTATCGATTTCAACTTAAAGATTTTTCCTATATTGGCTTGGCGTTACCCCGGTATTCTTCTTAAATACCTTGCAGAAATACTTTGTGTCGTTATAGCCAACTCTGGCTGCAATGTCATATACTTTAAGACGGATATCCTTTAACAGCTTACAAGCTTTTTCAACTCTTACTTTGTTCAGATAATCTACAAAATTTATGTTCAATTCCTGTTTAAACAGGAGGCTAAGGTAGCTTGGTGTTATATATACCTCTTTTGCTATTGCTTCAAGGTTAAGATCTTTATAATAGTTATGCTGTATGAATATTACAGATAGTTGGATAATTTTATTCGTAATTTTTTTACTGTCTATTTTATCCTTGAATTCCGTCAACTCCGGCTGTTCTTCCGACTGCAAAACATTTTCTTTAAGTTGATCTTTTAATTTTTTATACATATTCTCTTTAACATTTTCTTTTTCAATTAATGCTTTAACTTTTAAAACTGTATTTAATATCTCAGATGGCATGCATGGTTTTAGTAAATAATCCGCAGCACCCAGTTTTAATGCTTTTTGCGCATATGAAAAATTGTCATAGCCGCTTAAAATAATTGACTTGACAGGATTATTTTCTGAATTTAATATTTCTATGAGATGAAGGCCGTCAAGCACGGGCATTCTGATATCAATCAGCAGAATATCAGGTGAAAGCTCATGAATTTTATTCAAAGCCTCCCTGCCATTTGAAGCTTCCCCGCAAACAAGAATGCCATTTGATGCCCAGTCGATTGATTTTTTAACTCCCAGCAATATTTCTTCTTCGTCATCGGCTATTAGAAGTTTCATCATCGTTAAAATCTCCTATCTGCTTTAAAGCGGGTATTTCTATTATAACTTTTGTGCCTGATCCTGGTTTGCTTGTGTATTTCAGGCTGAAATTATTGTTGAAATATAGTTTAAGTCTTTCGTATATGTTTTTAACAGCATAGCCTCCTGAAACAATAGAGGAATCTTGATTAATGTTATTGCCATTTTTGAAGATATTTTTTATTGTATCCTCATTCATACCTATTCCGTCATCTTCAATAACAAAACACAGTCTTTCTGACTTAATAAAACTACCGGTAATTGTTACAGAGCCTCCTTCTTCCTTTTGCTCTATACCATGAATTATCGCATTTTCTACAAGTGGCTGCAGTATTAGCTTTGGAGTATTATAGCTAAGTATCGCCGAGTCTATTTTTAAAGTATAATTCAACTTGCTTTTAAAACGTTTTTTCTGTAAGATTAAATAATGCTCAACAATCTCTTTTTCTTGCGATACTGTTGTATACCCTTTACCTCTATTAAGGCTTAGTCTGAAAAACTTGGATAGTGAATAAAGAATTTCACTAATTTCTTTATCGTCACATGCAGTTGCTTTCCAAAAGACCGTATCCAGTGTGTTATACAGGAAGTGTGGATTTATTTGTGCCTGCAAAGCATTAAGTTCTGCTTCACGTTCCTTTATCTGTAATATGTAAGTTTTATCGATAAGTTTTTTTATATCGGCAACCATGTCGTTATATCCAACGCCAAGCTTTCCTATTTCATCACCATATTTTATTTCTATCTTTTCATTGAAATTTCCTTTTTGGAAATTTTTCATAGATCTTAGGAGTTCTTTTATTGGTGCGGTAATAAAGGATGATATCATAATTATTAAGGGCAGTGAAATAATAAGACACGTAAATATGACGCCTACAGTAAACAACTTGATTGAATTGATTTCTCTTGTAATAGTATCCATAGGGATGGTATAAAGGATTTTCCACCCGGCCGGGTTATTACTACTGTACGATATAAGCATTTTTTTTCCTGAAATTTTTTCTACTGTAACGCCCTCGTTATTTTCTGAAATACTAAAATATTTCTGCCTTTCATTAGTATCGGAGAAAAAATCGGGTCCGACACTTGAAATAATTCTGCCTTTACTGTCAATAACAATAAGGCTTTCATTATTCGCGTCAACATTTTCCTTATATACTTTTTTAATAACCTTCTCATTAACACCTATAACAATAAAGCCGACATCATTATAAGTATCATCTTTGATTATTCTGGACATTGCAACTTTAGGGTAGTTATTGTTTTGTATGAAAATTTTATTATCGTCATTTATGGGAACCCAGACTGGTTTTCCATTTAAAGCCCGGGCAGTTTCATATATTTCAATCTCAGCCACAGATGAAATCATATTAACCCCTGTACTTGTGTCGGTACTCAGAAAATTAAGAGGAAGGCCGCTTTTTGAGTATAATATGATGCAACTTATATTGCTCCTTGTTGAAAGAAGGTTTATCATAAATGCCTGCGGATTTGTAAGTGTGTGGTCAATATTTCGAGTAGTAGTTGTCATATCTTCACTTTGTTTTTCAAGAAGGTCCCTAACACCCGGATCAAAGCACAGGTAGGTAGATATGTCAAAGATATCTTCCTGAAGGTATATCAGACTGCTGTTTATCTGTCTTACAATTCCGGCATTTGCAGCGCTTACTCTGTTTAAAATATATTTTTCTGAAACATAATAAGAATAAATACCTAAAATTAGAGATATTAAAATTGCTACTATGTAAAAAGAAAGCAATATTTTGTTTTTAACACTTAAGTTTAAGCAAAAAGTTTTTAAACTAAATCGTCTCATAAGGATATTATAATAACGGTACCAGCACAAATCAATGGTTTGAATAAATTAATACAGTATTCTGTTTCTTATGCAAAGAACATTTTAGGAGTTTTTAAATATCAGTATAATGAAAGTTAAAAAGATTTTGGATGAAGGATATCTTCTTAATAGCATTACTATAAGAAATATTTTCAATCAAAAGATAGAAATAAAAGTTTTAAGAATAAAAACATTATTAAATTATACACCATTTTAAAAATCTGTGTCCTTATACATAAAGAATTCAGGTGCTATAATAAAGCTGGATTCAATGATAAATTTTTGCGGACTGACTCATCGGTTTTCTATTGAAACGGCAGAAAAAATGCGCTGGATATCCAATGAACTTAACAGACATGGTGAAAATTGTACAGTAAAGTGAAAATGTGTATTTTATGCTCTTGTTGAAAACAAAGCATTCATTACATATTTTGTTAACCGTATAAATTTTACTACCGTAAAAATAAACTGAATCCAAATAAAATAAAAAAAGCATTGATAAAAAAGGAGGATTTATTATGACGAATAAGTTATCTGTAAAATCACTATTTGTTTGTATTATATTAACGATGATGTTAGTAATGGGGTTAACTGCTTGCAATATTGACACTCAACCGGGGGGCAATGCTGTTGAGCCTAAATCTGAACAAAAGAATGAGGTTCAACCTGTCTCCATTAAGTTTTTTTCGCATTTTCCTGACAGAAGTACAGGTTTGGGGAAACTGGAACAACTTATGATTGACAATTACATGAAAAAAAATAAAAACGTAACAATAGAAGTTGAAGCACTTCAGGATGAGCCGTATAAACAGAAGTTCAAAGCATATTTAGCATCTGATAATATGCCGGATATCTGTATGGTACATGGGCAACCCGCATTTTTGGAGCCTGTAATGAAAGAAGGCTATTTAGCCGAATTGGATCCAAGTGATTATGAAGATTATGGTTTCTTACCAGGTTCTTTGGATGGTTTCAGCTATGATGACAAATTATATGCACTTCCCAGAAGTACTGACGTCATGCTGATTTACTATAATAAAAATATCTTTAAACAGTATGGAGTGAAGGTACCTGAGACCTTTAACGATTTAGTTGAAGCTGCGAAAGCGTTTATTGAAAATGAAATGATTCCTTTAGCAATGGATGGTAGGGATAAATGGCCCTTAGCAATATTTTACCAGGATGTTGCCCAAAGAGTTAATGGAAACAGAAAGTTAATCTATGATGCTATAAATAGGGATACTACTTTTGCGGAAGAAGAGAGCTTTCTTGAAGCGGCAGAATACGTAAATGAATTAGTGGATAATCAGCTTTTTCAGAAAGGTTTTATTGTTTCGGACTATGCAGCGACAGCCAACCTGTTTACACAGGAAAAGGCAGCAATGTATTATATGGGATCATGGGAAATGGGCATTGCGTCTAATCCGGACTTATCAGAATCATTCAGAGAAAATATAGGAGTAATAACTCTGCCTGTTATTGAAGGGGGTAAGGGAAAAGTTACCGACCTTATAGCATCGAATAACACAGGATATGCTGTTTCTGAAAAATCGAAAGTCAAAGGTGAAGTTATAGAATTGCTTAACTACATATTTGAACCTGAAAATTGGGCAAAAAATGCCTGGCAGATGGGTGTAGCTATCCCCGGACAAGTATATGACGAGTTCTTGACTGGTAATGAAACACAGGTTCAAAAGGAAGTAACCAAAATTCTAAGCGAAGCAACATCAATAAGCGGAACTCTATGGTATGACAGCGGCAGCCCTTCATTAAAGTCAAGCGGAGAGATTTTGTCCCAGGAATTAGCTGCCGGGATTAAAACACCTGAAGAGTTTATTAAAGGGTTGGACGCCGCTGCAGATAAAGAGAAGGGGAAGTAATCTTAAATTTAGCCAAGGAAAAAATCCATTAACATATTAAAAAGAGTAGGAATAGCTCCTGCTCTTTTTATAAGAACAGGTGATATTATGCATAAAGTTTTTAATAATAAATTTGTAATTTTTTCTCTTGTATTGCCGGGAATGATTTTATTCCTATTTGCAATATTAGCTCCGCTGTTACTGAGTTTTTACTATGGCATGACCGAATGGTCGGGTATAGGCAAACCAAATTTTATTATGTTTCAAAATTATAAACACATTTTTACTGATGATCCTGCGTTTTGGAGAGCTCTTTTAAATGCGCTGGTTCTTGGAATAGCCCTTATAGTTATACAGCATCCTATTTGCATGTTTTTTGCAATACTGCTTGATAAGATGAATAGTAAAACAGAAAAGTTTTTCAGGGCAATATTTTTTGTACCATGTATAATTTCGGTAGTAGTTACCTCAAAGATGTGGGTTAATATACTTAGTTATAATTACGGCCTTTTAAATAAGTTTCTGGATGCGACAGGAATGGGGATTTTAAAACAGGATTGGCTTGGAGACCCAAGAACAGCTTTGGGGTCAATTGTATTTATAATAATGTGGCAGGGTTTTGGATGGGCGTTATTAATATATTATGCAGGATTAAAAGGAATACCGGAAGAGCTTTTTGAATCAGCAAGAATTGAAGGAGCAGCAGGAGTAAAGATGCATTCTAAAATAACTATTCCGGTATTAATGCCGGTAATAAGGATTAATGTTACTCTTGCAATAATTTCCGCATTAAAGCAAATGGAGACAGTTTTTCTTACAACAAATGGCGGACCGGGTGACAGAACGCAGTTTATTGCAAATTATTTATATAATAAAGCTTTTTCTTCCTTTGAATATGGTTATGGAAATGCAATTTCAGTGATATTTGTGCTTTTTTGCTTGCTGATTACGTTTATTACCGATAAGACTTTAAAAAAAGATGTTGGTGAATACTGAGGAGGTCAATTTATGGTAGGAGTCAAAACTACTAAAAATATTACATGTATAAAGCGGGTTGCTTTTTATGTTTTTGTTTCATTATTTGCGATAGGACAGATATTTCCGCTAATATGGTTAATAAACTTTTCACTTTTAAAAAGCAATGATTTCTTTACCTCTGAAATTCTTAAGTTTCCTAACCCCCCACAACTTGAAAATTATATTACTGCATGGGTTAATGGTAAGATTCCGCAGTATCTTTTTAATAGTGTTTTTGTAACTTCATCAACAATAGCTATTACGGGAATTTTGTCACTTACTCTTGGGTTTGCGTTTACAAGGATGCAGTGGAAATTAAGGAGTATATGCTTTGCCGTAATGTTATTGGGAATGATGATACCTATACATTCCACACTTCTTCCCAACTTTGTGATATTCAGTGAAATAGGACTTCTTAACACATACATGGGTCTTATAATACCATATGCAGCATTTTCACTTCCAATGGGAATATTTATCATGTCGGGGTTCATGAAGACTATACCGAAGTCTCTTGAAGAATCCGCGATAATCGATGGTTGTGGCATATATGAAATAATATTTAAGATTATTCTTCCGATTACAAAGCCTGCTTTGGTAACAATCACAGTAATAACTTTTTTGAACTGCTGGAATGAATTTATTATGGCAGCAACTTATATAAGTGATAATTTTTTCAAAACCCTGCCATTTTCAGTAATTAATTTTGAGGGACAGTACTCATCAAATTATGCAGTTCAGTTTGCGGTTATGACTTTAACCGCCATTCCGGCTATTTTGATTTATATAGCATTAAACGAACATATTACTAAAGGCGTTACTGCTGGAGCGTTGAAAGGTTAGGTGAAGCAATATGACAAATGGAAAACAGGAAAAGAGTATGAATGTCCAAGTTTCACTACATAAGACAATTGTTTTTTCTTTTATTTGTTTATTTTTCACTTTTGTCGCATGGCACTGGGAACTTATTAACAGATACCGTTTTAAAAAAACATTGAGGTATAAAAGTTTCGATACACAGGAATTAATTAATACGATTTCTGACTATGAGAAATTTGCTTCATGTGAGGATCCGATCATTGAGCATTTCTTGGAAAAGCATCCTCAATTTTTTTGGGTAAGTTCATTATGGATTGTAAATACAAAATATTGGCAGAGACTTCACCGTAAGGAACTGAAGAGAAGAGGGATAGATTATGCGTCATTTAATTAATATAATTGATACCAAATTGGTAATATATTTTGGAAATTACTGCGAAGTCCGATCACTTGAGTTTTTTCTTGCATGGGGTAAAGCCACAGAACACCCTTTCTTTGGCAATATATGCAAGAAGCTTTTTGACTGGTTCTGTAAATATTATTCGGGCTTTGTTGTGCCTCAGGATGGAGCGTTGGCTAAAGGGACCGTTATTATGCCATATGAAAATATATTGGAGCTTATAAAAAGGGCTGAAATAGCGCGGCTGATTCCTTGTTCCTGTAAAAGCTTCAGAAATCCGAAAGACAATTCAATGCCAAGGGATACATGCATGGTTTTTTCAGAACCAGGATATGCGGCACTTGATGAAATCGCAAATAAGAAGAATACTGATGAAAATTGGGTTCCTTCAGAAAAAATACTCAAAAAGCTGAGGGAATGTGAGGAATATGGGCTTGTACACCAGATAATGTGCCTTTCAAACCCTTTGGGTCGGAAAATGTATGTGTTATGCAATTGTGACGGGTATTCATGTATACCAAACTATATAAAGCTAAGGTATAATGTGCCTTTTGTCAGGAGTTCGGGATTTATGTGCAAGGTTGAAAAACCAGAAAAGTGTTCAAAATGTAATAAGTGCATTGAAAAGTGTTTTTATAAGGCAGGATTATTTGACAGTAACGGTATTCCGGTTGTAGACAAGGATAAATGTATGGGATGCGGCCTATGTATTTCAAGCTGTGAGGCAGGCATAAGGAGTATGTACAGAGAGCCTAAGGAAGAGTTTCATAGAATAACAAATGGGCATATTAATAAAAAATCAAAGTTACGCATGGTTATTAAAGGGAAAAATGAGTATCCCGAGGAAACGGAATGATATGATGTTTAAAAAAGTTAATTATGGTTAGAGTAATATCAAAAAAACAACAGGGTTTTAGGGAAATATAAACATTTTTAGAAATGAGGTTTTTGGAAATGAATAACAGGGAATACTTTAACTCTATGGCAGAAAAATGGGATTGTACTGTTAATCATGATGAAAAAAAAATCAGGCTTATTCTTGAACATGTTCGAATTAAAGAAGGTAGTGAAGTTCTGGATGTCGGGACAGGTACAGGTGTTATGTTGCCGTTTCTACACTCTTGTGTGGGCAATACAGGTACGATTACAGCCGTTGATGCGGCCGAAAAAATGATTGATATAGCAAAAAATAAATTCAGCTTTGAAAATGTTGAGTTCATTGTCGGAGACGTCTTAGAAACAGAGTTGCCAAAAGAACGTGCTGACTGTATTATGTGTTATTCCGTGTTCCCCCATTTTAGCGAAAAAAAAGTTGCTGTCAGAAAGTTAGCAAGGTATCTTAAAAAGGGTGGCATATTTATCATATGCCATTCCCAAAGCAGGGAGGCAATTAACAATCTGCATAAGGAAGTTTCTGGAACCGTGAAAAATGACAGGCTTCCGACAGCAGAAAAGATTAAAGAATACTACAATAATGCAGCAATAGAAACGATTTCCGTAGTTGACAATAATGATATGTTTGTTGTCATTGGTAGGAAGATTCTTAAAAATTATAACGAGGAACCAAAATGTCCCCCACCTCTATAGGTGGCGGGTACCGATTTCCTCTATCAGGTGGTGGGTATATCCCCCACCCCGATATAACGGTGTGTTG